>DASQPR010000169.1:0-3535 GCA_035643815.1 Micromonosporaceae bacterium
CGTCTCGGCGGCATCGGTCAGTGGCTTGCCGAGCAGCTCGAGGCGCAGACCGGCAAGGAAGCGCGCACCGTGGTGCTCGGGCACATTCAGCGCGGTGGCACGCCGACCGCCTTCGACCGCGTGCTCGCGACGCGGTTCGGCTTGCACGCGATCGACGCCGTGCACGAGGGCGACTTCGGCAAGATGGTCGCGTTGCGCGCCACCGACATCGTGCGCGTGCCGCTCGTCGAGGCGACCCGCGAACTCAAGACCGTCCCGGTCGAGCGTTACACCGAGGCTGAGGTGTTCTTCGGGTGAGCTGCGCCGCGGTGGTGCCGGTCCGCGTGTGCGTTCCGGCACCGGCGCAGACTTAGTCGCGGGTACGGGAAACCGGAGGTGACCGCATGACCGGGTCGAATCGACCGACCGGGTCGGATCACGGAACGAACCGTGAGTCGTCGGCAACCGTGGCGGTCATCGGCGCGGGCAAGATCGGCGAGGTGCTGCTATCCGGCCTGCTGCGGTCCGGCTGGCCGGCCGAGCGGCTGCTCGCCACCGTCCGACGCACCGATCGCGCCGACGAACTGGCCCAGCGCTACGGCATCTGGGTAGTGGACACAGCCGCCGCCGTGACCGCGGCCGACGTCCTCGCCATCAGCGTCAAGCCACAGGACGCGTCGACGCTGATGGACGAACTCGGGCCGATGATCGAGCCGGGCTCCGGAAAGCTGATCGTGACACTCTGTGCCGGCCTGCCGACCGGATTCTTCGCCAAGTGGCTGCCCGACGGCACGCCGGTCGTACGCGTCATGACGAACACCCCCGCGTTGGTCGACGAGGCGATGTCCGCGATCTCGCCGGGTGCGTACGCCACCGGTGAGCACCTCGCGCTGGCCGAGGAGATGTTCGCACCGCTCGGCCGGACGATCCGCGTGCCCGAGTCGCAACAGGATGCGGTCACGGCGTTGTCCGGCTCCGGCCCGGCGTATTTCTATTTCCTGGTCGAGGCGATGACCGACGCCGGCATCCTCCTCGGCCTGCCGCGCCAGGTCGCGCATGACCTGATCGTGCAGACCGCGATCGGCTCGGCGATCATGTTGCGCGACTCCGGTGAGCACCCCGTCACACTGCGCGAGGCGGTGACATCGCCGGCCGGTACGACCATCAACGCGATCCGCGAGCTGGAGAATCACGGCGTACGGGCGGCATTTTTGGCCGCGCTCGAAGCCGCCCGCGACCGCGCGCGCGAGATCGCGGCGCAGCAGGCGTGAGCCGGGCCACCGTCGGAGCGGGGTCGACCGCACTGGTCGGCGGTCGGTCGGCCGCATAAGCTCTGCGGCTGTGGAGACCCCGGACGCCGTGCCGCCGTCTGTCGCTCCGCCGGCCACGGCGGGCGTGGCGGCTCGTGACGATGTGGCCGAGCAATCCACTCCGGCGTATCTGACATCGCCGCCACCATCCGGCTCGTCCCGGTATCCGCATGCTGGGTATCCGCATGCCGGGTATCCGCGCGCTGGGTATCCCGATCGCACGGACGTCGGATACCCGATCACCAATGGTTATCCGGACTCGACGGGATCGAACGGCCGGCCGGAATCGGCTGGAGCCTGGCCGTCGCCGTATCCGCCAATTGTCATTTCGGGCGAGCGGCCGGGGCAGCGCGGGCGGACCGTGCCCATCCTCGTGATCGCGATCGTGGTCGCCCTCGTCGCAACGGTGAGCGTGGCCGTGTCGCGACTGGGCGCGCCGGCGACGACGGCAAAAGGTCGATTCGGGGCCGTATCCACGCCGCCGAAGGTGCCGGCCGACCCCCTCACGCTCGACTCCGTGCTGACCACGCAGTCGGCGGCGCTGATCGCGGGCGACGAAGCCGGCTTCCTGGCCGGTGTCGATCCCGCGTCCAAGATCGTACGGTCGGCCTACAAACGCATGTACGCGAACCTTCGCGCCCTGCACGTCGTCACCTGGTCGCAGTCGGCGCCGGGCGACCGAACGCCGATCAGCGGTGTCAAGCACTTCGACGTCGACGTGTCCTACTGTTTCGTCGTCACTACCTGCAAGGGCATGGACGCGCAGCTGAACGTGACCGCCGTGGTGAAGAACGGCCGTACCTTGATCGAGTCGTACGTGCCGCCGGTGCCGAGCGAACGCTTCGATGAGCCGATCCCGTGGGAGACGTCGACGTTGACCGCGGTGACCGGTCCGCGCGTGGTCATCGCGGCGTCGTCGGCCGAGAAGTCAGAGCTCGCCGCCGCGCTGCCGATCGCCGAACGTGCCGCCGCCGCCGCCGACAAGTTCGCCATGTGGGGCAAGCCCGCCGTTTATCTGATCTATCTCGCCGGACCGTCCGACGCGAAGTCGTGGTTCGGCGGGGGTCTGGAGCATTCGACCGGCGAGGCGATCGGACTGTCGGCGACCGACATCGAGGTCATGGTGGTACTGCCCGCGGCCGGCGAGTCGAGGTATGCCGGCCCGGGCCGGCTCGGCACGGTGATCCAGCACGAGATGGGCCACGTCGTCACGCTCTACGGCGACGACCAGGACACCGGGCACGACTCGTTCATCGAGGGCATCGCGGAATTCATCGCCTACAACGGCCATTCGAATTGGGCCGCCTACCGGCTGGACAACACGCGCGAATACCTCCTGAGCGGCAAATGGTCGGGCAACTGCTACCTGACCAAGGAGATCTCGAGTGACGACGTGCTGACCGGCTCGGCGGCGTACGGCATCGGCTACCTCACGTTCAAACGGCTCGCGAGCAAGTACGGCACGACGAAGATGCTCGACTTCTGGGGCGGCGTCGAGCGCGACGGGCTGACCGCCGACCAGTCCGCTCGCAAGACCTTCGGCGTTGCGTGGAAGACCGTGAACGCGGACTGCGCAAGCTACATCCGCCGGACGCTGCACGCCTGACGCTCCACGCCGGACGCTGCACGCTTGACGCTGCACGCCTGACGTTGCCGGACCAACGGGCAGGCATCGGCTGTAACCGAGTCGTGACCGTCGTACGACCTCGCGGCGGCTTTCCGGCCTATCCCGCACCGGACCGACCACCTAAGCTCCGGCTGTGGGGAACCCCGACGCATCGGCACAGTCGAATCCGTCTGCAGACGGCGTCGAGGATCCGATCGGCGACCCGGACGCGACGTCCGCTGGGTCTACCGCGGTTGACTCGCTGTTGACCTCGCCGGCCCCGCGCCAGGTCGACCCGACCGACTCCGCATTCATCGCGCCGCCCGTCGCACCAGCGGTGCCCGCCGCACCGGCTGTGCCGGCGGTGCCGGCGGTGGCGGTGCCGGCCGTGGCGGCGGTGGCGGATCCACGCTGGTCCGGCGCACCGAATCCGGGTCCGGTCGGCGGCCCGGCCGGCCCGTGGTCGTACCCGATGTATCTGCCCGCACGCCCCGCACGTCGCGGCCGGGCCGTGCCCGTCCTCGTAGCCGCGATCGTGATCGCGCTCCTCGCAACCGTCGGGGTTTCACTCGGTGTTGCCGTCGCTCGGTCGTCCGGGGAGCAGGGGCATGGAAGCCTGGGCACCATTAGCGCGGGCACC
>DASQPR010000170.1:0-3063 GCA_035643815.1 Micromonosporaceae bacterium
TTTCGAGGACACGCCAGCCTATGCACACCGTCAACATCGGGATTCTTGCGCACGTCGACGCGGGTAAAACGAGCCTGACCGAACGCCTTCTGTTCGACACCGGCGTGATCGACCGTCTCGGCAGTGTCGATTCCGGCACCACCCAGACCGACACGGGCGACATCGAGCGCCGCCGCGGGATCACCATCCGCTCGGCGGTCGCGGCATTCCCGGTCGGTGACCGCCAGGTCAATCTCATCGATACGCCGGGTCACAGCGACTTCGTCGCCGAGGTCGAGCGTGCCCTCGGTGTGCTTGACGGAGCCGTCCTCGTGATGTCCGCCGTGGAAGGCGTTCAGCCGCACACGCGTGCGCTGATGAAGACGTTGCGGGCATTGCGTCTGCCGACGCTGATCTTCATCAACAAGATCGACCGCGTCGGTGCCCGGTCGGACGATCTGCTCGCCGACATCGCCCGACTACTCACACCCGCGGTCGTGCCGATGGGAACGGTCCGCGACATTGGCACGCCCGGCGCCACTTTTGATGGGTACGGACGAGTCGACGGTGCCACGTCTGCCTGGGCGCCGGTGCTGGCCGAACGCGACGATGGCTTGCTCGCCACGCTCGTCAACGGCGAGGCACCCGATCCGGAACGGATGACGGTCGCACTTCGATCGCAAACCGCGGCCGGCGGTGTCTATCCGCTGCTGTTCGGATGCGCGCTGTCCGGCGCGGGCGTGCCGGCGCTACTGGATGCGATCGGCACGCTGTTGCCGCCATCGCCGCCGCCGGAGCCGCAGCTCCGCGCCCGGATTTTCGCGATCGAGCGCGGTACGGGCGGCGAGAAGATCGCCTATGTCCGGTCGTACGGCGGCGACCTGCGAACCCGCCAACACGTCACGGTCTATCGTCGGGACAGCGAAGGCAGTCTCGGCACCTATCGCAGCCACGTGACCGGCGTGTCCGTGGTCGGTCTGCCGAGGACGTCGTGCGCACACCTCACGGCCGGGTTCATCGCGAAGGTCCGAGGAATGGCGAACGCTCGCATCGGTGACCAGATCGGCTCACCCGACGCGCTCGACGTTCGCGCCCACTTCGCGCCGCCGACGCTGGAGACGACCGTACGCCCGGTCGGAACGGCGCGCCCACAGGAACTGCACGCCGCGCTCATGCAGCTGGCCGACGAAGATCCCCTTATCCGTACGCACGTCACGCCGGACGGCGAGACCGCCGTCGCGCTCTACGGCGAGGTCCAGAAGGAGGTCATCGGCGCGACGCTGGCCGACGCGTACGGCATCACGGCCACGTTCGAGCCGAGTCGCGTCGTCCATATCGAGCGCCCGATCGGCACGGGCGCCGGACTGGAACTGATCAGTCATGACTTCCTGGCCACCGTCGGGCTGCGCGTCGATCCCGGCCGCGATGTCGACTACCGGCTCGAGGTCGAACTCGGCTCGATGCCGCTGTCGTTTCACCGCGCCGTGGAGGAGACCGTACGGCACGCGCTCGCACAGGGGATCTACGGATGGCCGGTCACCGACATCCGGGTCACGTTGACGCGCAACGGGTTCAAGCCGGAGACCGCACCGGGCCACTTCCGGAAGCTCGTGCCATTTGTCCTCATGCAGGCGCTCGCGATGGCCGGGACGCGCGTCTACGAGCCTTGCCACCACTTCGAATTGGACGTGCCGCCCGAACGGCTCGGCCCGGTCGTTGCCAAGCTGGCGCACGTCGGCGCGAAGGTCGACACGACCGTTGACCGGGGCGCCTACTGGCGCGTCACCGGCGACATCCCGGCCCGCGTTGCGTACGTGTTCCAGCAGCAACTGTCGGGCCTGTCCAACGGCGAGGGCCTGTGGTCGTCGATTCCGTACGGCGACCGGGCCGTCCTTGGTTCGCCGCCACGCCGGGCCCGCACCGACGGCAACCCGTTCGACCGGGTGGAGTACATGCGGTTCCTCGCCCAGCGCGACCTCGCGACGACCGGGCGATGACGACGCCATGACCTTCGGTAGGGTCGGTCCGGAACCCGCGGCCGGAGGAGGTGGCACTCCGGTGGAGCGCGATGTGGTCGTCGGCCGGTTGCGGGCCGCCGGCTGTGTGTTCGCCGAGGATGAGGCCGAGTTGCTCCTGTCCGATGCCGCCAACGCGGCCGAACTCGAGGTGTCGGTCGCTCGACGCATCGCCGGTGAGCCGCTGGAGTACGTGGTCGGCTGGGCGGAGTTTGCCGGCCGCCGGTTCGCCGTCGAGCCGGGGGTGTTCGTTCCGCGCCACCGCACGGAGTTCCTTGTCGAACAGGCGGTTGCGCTCGCCCGGGATTTCGTCGCCACTGGGCCGGGCATCCCATCCGTACCACCGGTTATGGTTCTTGATCTGTGCTGTGGGTCGGGTGCGATAGGCGCGACGATCGCCGGGGCGCTGGCTACCGACGAAGCGGCGGTCGAACTGCACGCGACCGACATCGAGCCGGCGGCGGTGCGGTGTGCCCGTCGCAATCTCGCTGGCGCCGGAGGGCACGTGTATCAAGGCGACCTGTTTGGGCCGCTGCCGGCCACGCTTCGGTCTCGGGTGCGGATCCTGTCGGCGAACGTGCCGTATGTCCCGACGGACGAGATCGCGCTGATGCCGCCGGAAGCACGGGACCATGAGGCGCGGGTGACGCTCGACGGTGGGTCCGACGGCTTGGCGGTGCTGCGGCGAGTCGCCGCGGCCGCCGTGCAGTGGCTCGCCCGTGGCGGGCACCTGCTCGTCGAAACGAGCGAACGCCAGGCGCTGGACGCGGTCGACATCATGTCCGACCACGGGTTGGCCGCACGGTTCGCGACGTGCGAGGCGGCCGGGAGCACCGTCGTGATCGGAACGTCCTGACGGCTGGCGCCGCGCCAATCTGCGACCGCCGACCGGTACGGCAGCGGCTAGCGTGGTGGCGAAGGTGACATGGCCGCCCCTCCCCACGGCGAGCGACGGCCGCTCTCAGGCTTGCGGGCTCAGCGGTTCAGCCCGGCGATCAGATTGATCGTCGCGGCGATGATGAACGTGCCGTAGAGGTAGGACAAGAGCGCGTGGCGCAGCGCGTTCCGG
>DASQPR010000171.1:0-5182 GCA_035643815.1 Micromonosporaceae bacterium
CGCCCGCCAAGTCCTGTGGCGATTCATCCGAAATGTTAGCGTTTCTGTATCGGATCGCGGGCGCCGCGCAACCACGCGGACCGCCCGTCGCGGTGAGGGGGATGTCATGAGCTTCATCCAGATCATCGAGTACGAAACCGAACGGCCAGACGAGATCATGGCGCTCGACAAGGAGTTCGAGGACGCCGGGTTGCCGACCCGGATCAGCCACATGCACGTGGCGAAAGACCGGGAAAACCCGAACGGGTACGTGACGATCGTGGAGTTCCCGTCCTACGACGAGGCGATGGCCAACAGCAAGGCACCCGAGACGCAGGAGTTCGCCGCCCGAATGACCGAGTTGTGCACCGGGCCGCCTCGGTTCGTCAACCTCGACGTGCTCCGCGAGCTGCCCTAACGACCCGACCGCCGCTCGACGCCCGACGGCCGCGCGGGATCAGGGCTGCTGGAAGTCCCGGGTCTTCCAGATCTGCTGAGACTCGTACTGCTTGACCTTCGTGACGTAGCCGTCACTCGCACTCGTGTGCCAGCGGCCGGAGAACCACCGGCCGACGCACCCCCACGCGTCCCCAGAGCGGTACTGCTCGCCACGGTCGACCGTGTTCAGCCACGTCTCGTAGCCGTCGTAGCAGGATCGCCAGATGCCGTAGGCCATGTCGGCGTCCATCGCCGTCGAGCGGCCGAAGCCGGGCCAGCCCTGCTTCATGTACGGCCACCGGTCCTGGAGGATGCCGTAGCTCTGAGGACACTGTCCGGCCTTGCCGTCGGCGCCCAAGCCGTGGCCAGGCGGACAGGCGGTCGCGTCGGCGTCCCAGTCGCCGAGCGTGTCCTGCCGCCACCAACTCTCGACCGCGGCCTGCGCGAACACGATGTTCTCGTCGATACCCCATTTGCACGCGACCCACCGGAGGATCTCTTGTGTCGAACCGGTGAAGTTGCCGTCGATTCGGGGCGCGATGGCGCTCGCCGCCTTGGCCGCGTCGCCGGCGAACAGAGATCCGGAGACATGCTGGCCGGTGGTGTGATTCGGGGTCCTGTTGGATCCCTTGTTCTCCGCGATCGGTCGCGCGTGCACCCACGCGGCGCACTGTGCGTCGGTCGGTAACGTCGCGCTCGGCGCCAGTGTCGCAAAGTGTGTCGGCGCGCTCGTTGTCGCGGTCGTCGGCCCGGTCTTCGAACCCGACGTACCGGCCGGCTGACCCGGTGCGGTCGCCCGTGCGGAGGTCGCCGGCTGGGTCGCGAGGCCGGGCAAGCCAGGCGACGTCACGCCGGCCGATGAAGCGGCGGTCGAGCCCGGCGCAGCCAGACCTGCTGCTCCGGCGGTGGATCCGGTCGTGGATCCGGCCGCCGACGCATTCCCAGCGGCGTTGGACGAGCACGATGCGAGGAGAACCAGCAGCGCGGCGACCGCGAGCATTCGAACCGTCCGCATAGGTCCCGCACCGTACGCATGGCCGCCGGCACCGTCAACCGGACCGAGTCCGGCCCAGGTCACGGCTGCACACGGCGACACTCTCGCCGCGCCGCGCCGTGCCGTGCTGTGCTGTGCAGCACCGCGCTGCGACGCGACGGCGCAACGAGCGTTACACCCGCAGCGGCATGCTCGCGTAGCCGCGCAGCGTGATGCGGTCCTTCCGCTCCGGAACACCGGCCGGCGCGAGGTCCGGGAACCGGTCGAGCAGCAGGGGAAACGCGACCTGCGCCTCCATCCGGGCGAGCGCCTGTCCGAGACAGAAGTGCGCGCCAGCGCCGAAGGAGAGCGACGTGTTGTTGGTCCGATTAGGATCGAACACGTCTGGCCGGTCGAACCGGCGCGGATCGCGGTTGCCCGCCGCGATTAGCGCGAACACTTCAGATCCCGCCGGAACGTGCAGGTCGGCGACGGTCAGCTCGACCGGCGTCCAGCGCGATGTCACCTGCACCGGCGAGTCGAAGCGCAGCATCTCCTCGACGTACGCGTTCGTCCGCGACGGATCCGCGCGCAGTGCGGCTAACTCGTCCGGTCGCTGGAGCAGCAGCCACAGCCCGTTACCGAGCAGGTTGGTCGTTGTTTCGAATCCCGCGACGAGTAGCAGCACGAGGTTCGACATGAGTTCGCTCGCGGACAGCTGCGTCGGGTCGGCGTCATGGACGGCGACGAGGGCCGAGATGAGATCGTCGCGCGGCTCGGCCCGCCGGGCGTCGATCAACTCGTCGTAGTATTTCGTCAGCGAGTCCGCGGCCGCGTTGGCCACGTCGAAGTCGATGTTGATCGGCTCGACGGTGGCCGCGATCTCATGCGCGATCGGCCGGAACCAGGCCCGGTCGGCGTCCGGGATGCCGAGCAGCTCGCAGATGACGTTCACCGGCAGCAGGTAGGCGTACGCGGCCATGAAGTCGACAGTTCCGTCGCCGCTTGCCGCCGCGGTCGCCATCTCATCGGCGAGGTCGGTGGCCAGTCGTGCCACCTGCTCCCGCATTGCGGCCATCCGGCGCGGCGTGAACACGCCGCTGATCAGGCGACGCACGCGTTGGTGGTCGGGCGGGTTCGTCTCCAGGATCGAGTGGTTGATCGCGACGAGCGACGACTGCGCGTCCCACCCGGGCCACATCCGATCCATGTAGGCGGCGTCGTGCACGAGCATCCGCTGCTCGCGGAGGACGCGGTCACACTCGGCAAAGCCGGTCACCGCGATCATCGATGGGCCGACCTCAACTGTTGGTCCGTCGGCGCGAAGAGCTTCATACAACGGGTACGGGTCGGCTCGGCCGGCTTCGGTGCCGAGCAATGCGTTGAAGGCCTCCGTTGCGTCCATGCGCCCATAGTGTCAACGCCGCGCCTCGACGGCCAGGGAGATCTGTCCCGTATCTGCTCGGCGCCGGTTGCTCAGAGCAATTCGTGCGGATCGATCTGGACGCGGACGGCGTCCGGGCTCTTTCGCGCACTCCGTACGCCGACGGCAGCGTGCAGCGCGTCGGCCAGCCGCCGGCCGTCGCCGCGCGGCACGCGTACCAGATAACGCTCCTCGCCCTCCGCGGCCGGAACCGGACCGAGGACCTCGGCCCCGTCAGGCAGGCGCGCGACCGCGAGCAACTCCGCTACCGCCGCCGGGGTGCCAGAAAGCGACGCGATCCGAGCGGCCGGCGGGAAACCCAGCTCACGCCGTTCGGCCAGATCGCGCGCGGCGAGCCACGCCGGGTCGAAACGCACGAGCGCCTGCACCGGTGCGAGCCCGCCGTCCGCGATCACGACCACGCGACCGCCGCGATCGGCCGGTCGGGCCAGCGCCGCCGCGGCGAGCCAACGACGCAACGTCTCCTCCCCGGCGCGCAGGTCGGCCCGGGTAAGCAGCGCCCACGTGTCGAGCAACAGGACGGCACCGTAACCGTCGTCTCGATCGGCACCGGCGACGACCGGCTCGGCGCCGGGCGTGGAGACGACGAGCGATGGTTCGGCCGGCACCGACGCCAGCACGCCGTCTCGACCCGAGGTCCTAACCGGTACGTCCGGGAACACTCGCCCCAGCTCCTCGGCCGTTCGCCGGGCGCCGATCACCGCCGAGCGCAGGGCCCGCCCACCACACTGGACGCACGTCCATCCGGCGGCGGCCCGGGCGCACCACCGGCACGTCGCCGGACCGGTCGCCGAGCGGAGACTGAGCGGTCCGTGGCAGTGCACACAGCGAGCCGGCGCTCGGCACGCGGCACAGGCGACCGCCGGCAAGTATCCCCGGCGCGGCACCTGCACGAGCACCGGCGCACCGGCGGCGAGAGCGTCGCGGGCGGCCCGCCACGCGATCGTCGGCATCCGCGCCGTCGCGGCCTGTGCGTCGCGTCCGTCGTCGGCGATCGCGCTCACGTGCGGAGCCCGCGATCGTACGGTCTCCCGCTCGGGAGCGATCTCCTTCGCCCAACCCGATTCGACCAGCTGCTGCGCCTCGGCCGTGCGCCCGAATCCGCCGATGAGCACGCCGGCACCAGCCAGATGCGCGCGAGTGAGTAACACCTCCCGGGCGTGCGGATACGGCGCCCGTGGTTCGGCGTATAGATCGTCGCCGTCATCCCACATCACGACAAGGCCCAGGTCACGTACGGGTGCGAACGCGGCCGCACGGGTGCCGGCCACCACTGACACCTCACCGCGCAACGCGCGCAAAAAGCGTACGTAACGCTGCTCCGGTCCGAGCGCGGCCGACAGCGCAATATGTGTGGATAGGGCGTCATGCGTCGACCGGGCGCCGGCCGCGAGTTCGATCGTGAGCGCCGCATCGACCCGATCGAGGTCGCGCGCGTCCGCGACGACAATGAGCACGCCCCGGCCACTCCGACGGGTCGCGGCCGCCACCTCGGCCAGCCGCGCCGGCCATCTCTCGCCTGGCAACGCGGTCCACACCGCACGAGGGTCACGGCCGTCCGCGAGCGCCCGGAGGAACGCCGCGCCGGCAGGGTACGCCCCCCAACGCTCGACAAGGGCTGCGCAACCACGGTCGCCTGTGCCGGCGGCGGCGTGGGCAGGCGGCGGCGTCGGGAGCTCCGTACCGCCTCCGGCTTTCTTCTCCGCTCGGGCGTGCCGCGGCGGGATTGCGAGCCGCAACACGTCGGCCAGGGTGCCGGCGTACCGGTCGGCCACGGCGCGCGCGAGCCGTGCCACTTCGGGCGTGAGCACACGCTCCGCCGACACGACCTTTTCGATGTATGCCAGTCGACCGCCGTGTTCCGATTCGGCGACCCGGTCGAGCAGGATGCCGTCGAGCAGCTGCCCGGCGAATCGGACCCGGACCCGAACGCCAGGCTGCGCGATCTCGTCGACGTCGGCCGGCACCAGGTAATCGAAGGGCCGGTCGAGGTGGGGAAGATTGACGTCGACGCAGACCCGGGCGATGGGCGAGGTTGCGGCCGGTGAGCGCTCACGGCGGCGGCGCGCAGCCGCGGTCTCGGCCGCCGTCTCGGGGGCTCGTGGCGTCACGCCGTCAGTTCTACCAGCACGTCACGACGCTCTCGGGCCCACCGAACGGCTCCCAATCCGACCGTCACAGACGATCACCGGTGGTCGGGGACGCGAAACGGCGGACCGCCCGAGGACGGTCCGCCGCTTTCGAGTCGGCCTGGTGATCAGGCGCCGGCCGCGGCCTTGAGGTCGGCGGTGCGGTCGGTGCGCTCCCACGTCAGCTCGGGCAACTCACGGCCGAAGTGACCGTACGCC
>DASQPR010000172.1:0-2056 GCA_035643815.1 Micromonosporaceae bacterium
TCGCGCGTCCACCAACGCCTTGTCCCTCAGCAACGGGATGACGAGCACCGCCGGATCGTCGCCGCGCCCGCTGGCGACATCGACATCCGCGCCGCCGGGCCGCCCGCCAACACCAGCGACATCAACACCCGCGCCTCCACCCCGCCCGCCAACAACATCGGCACCGCCGGCAGCGTCATACACGAGCGCCGCGCCGGAGGCCGGAGGGACTTCGCCCGGCCACTCGGCCACAGTGCCCGAGTGGATCACCAGGGTGTGCCGTACCGACGGCGGGAAAAGTCGACCGACGGCACGTTCGAGGATCGGTGGGATCTCGGATGCGGTCTGTGCATCGGCGAGCTCAGTTACCGTCTCGCGCACGACTCGCTCGCCATACACCTGACGGCGCAACTGCCAACCGATATCGACGATTCGTGCGAGCGCGAGTATGAGGACGAGCGTCGCCGCAACGAAGATCATTGCCTCGTACGGCGATGGTTCACGGAACAGGGTGCGGAGATGGGCCACCGACGGCAGGAGCGCGAGGATCACGACGAGCCCCAAGCGCGCCGGTGAGGCGTCTCGGCCATCGCGCGACAATGGCGTGTCCAGCCGCCTCATCGATGGCAGCAGCGCCGCCGCCCCGATCAGCACGAAGAACGCGATGAGACCGACATCCAGGGCGGTTCCGCTGAGTCGCTCGCCGTGGGCACGGGCCAACCGAGACAGCGAGTCGAACGTGACGAAGGCCAACAGTCCACCGAGAAGCGCCGCAACCGACCATGTCCATCGAAGTGCGGTCGCGAGATGGACCACGATCGCGAATATGAGAACGTCGCGGAGGACATAGAGCACGCGGACCGTACCAACCACGCCAGTGGTCGCGTTGGCGTACGGGAGCGCGATGGCTATTGCGCCGATCAGTCCCGCACCGAGAACGATGATGGCACCGTCGATCGCCGCCGAAACACCCCGAAACGTCGAACGCGCGAGTCCCACCATGGCCGCGACGAGGAGCACGAACATCCCGCCCTGGAGGATCCACACGGTCCAGTTCCACGGTTTGAGCTGGCCGTCAGGGCTCGGCAGCGCGCTGTAGAGGATGACTCCGGCCGCGTCGAACACCAGCGCGACGGCCAGCACCAGCCACCATCTCGCCGCGGCTGGGCGATGTCGCCGGACGCCGATGACGATCGCTCCGGTCGACACAATCGCGAGCGCACCGAGCGCGATCGATCGCACGGGCTGACCGAGAAAGTAAACGAATGAGATCACGATCATGACGCCGCCGTACAGCGAAATCAGCCGACGAAGGTCCATGATCCACTCCCGTGCGCCACGGGAACTCCATGCTCACACGTCGTTTCGGGTCCCGTCACGCTCTCTCGTAACGCATTTCCAAGTTACCTGGGGACCTCGGCCGATGAGACCGCAACCATCGAACGTGATCGGCTTGCACCAGCGCGACAACCAGGGACAACCCGCGACAACGCGCAAAAGCCCATGCTGCGCATACATGGTGTTCGCGCCAGTCGCGGCTCGCGCTCAAACGCCGCATCTGACAACACACGCGACGAGCACGACGACCACGGTCATCAAAGCCAACACCACGCCCGAAGGCCGGGTCCGTCGACCATCCGCCCCTTTTTCTGGTACGGCAATGGTCAGCGCGAGTCCCCCGCCACACGCGTCACGTCGTGGCCGCAGTCGCGGTCAACTCCGGCAGGTCGACGCCGACGAGCGCGCCGATCTGCTTCGTTGTCGTGGCCAAGCCCCGCTCGTACGCCGCGTCGAAGCGCTCGTCGCCTACTGCTGTCCGCGCAGCCGAAGTGACGCGTCGACCGTCCATGAGGGACAGATCCTCCGTCCCGCGTACGGCGGCGCTGGCGCCGAGGATCACGGCCGCGAATTCCGGCTCCCCGTCGAGCAAGGAAATCTCGGCCATACCGACCAACACCTGAGCGATCACCGGCGCATCGACAGGCGAGATGGAGTAGTCGATGGCGGCCCGGTGCGAGCGCCGCGCCTCATCCATATCGCCCCGCGCCGCCTCCAGGTGGCCGCGGGAACTCGCGAC
>DASQPR010000173.1:0-3931 GCA_035643815.1 Micromonosporaceae bacterium
CACCAGGATCGGTCGGTCCATGCGGCCGACGTGCCTGGTATGCCCGCTATGTCGATATGTTATGCCCCATTCGACCACCCCGCGGCCGGAGATCTGCACGGATCCGACATGCGACCTGAGACCACCTCGCAGCGCCACACACTTCGCCTTCTCGTCAGCCCGTCGCCGGCGAGCCGGTCATTTCGGCCGTGGCGTGGTGGGCTGTCCGCTGGTGAGAATCGCGGTGGCGAGCGCTTCGGCGGTGCCGGGCGCCGCGCGGGGGTTCATTTGGAGCACCAGATCGATGTCGCCGAGGTCAGGTAGCCCGGCCGTCGCGGGCAATTCCACCAGGTCGTCCGGGACAAGGCTGCGGGCGAAAATCGCGAGACCGAGCCCGGCGCGGGTCGCCGCCACGAGGCCAAGGACGCTACGGACCGTACATGTCACCCGGTAGGCGAGGCCGGCCCGCTCAAGCGCCTGCACACCGAGCGACCGGCTGATGCTCGGCGCCTGGTAGACGACGAGTGGGACGGGCCGGCCGGTCTCGACCCGGGTCCCCGGCGCGGCCGCCCAGGTCAGACGATCGCGGCGCACCAACCGGCCGCGCGCCTCGCCGGGCGCCTGCTTCAGGAACGCGATGTCAAGATGGCCGGACTCCACGCGGCGCTGCAGTGTCCCACTTTGCGACACGGTCAGTTCAAGGTCGATTCGAGGGTACAGCTGCCGGAAGTCGCGCAGAATGCGCGGAACGGGGGTGAGCGCCAAGTCGTCGGTGACGCCGAAGCGCAGCCGGCCGCTGAGCCCCGAGCCGGTGAAGTAGGCGACGGCTTGTTCGTTCGCGGCGAGGATCGATCTCGCGAAACCAGCCATCGCCTCACCGTCGGATGTGAGCGTGACACTGCGCGTATCGCGGACGAACAGCGGCCGGCCCAGGGCCTGTTCCAACTTGCGTACGTGCTGGCTGACCGTCGGCTGACCGAGGCCGAGATTCGCCGCCGCATGCGTAAAGCTGAGCGACTGTGCCACGGCGAGGAACGAGCGGAGCAGGTCGGGGTCGTACACGGGGACCGCTCTCCTTTCATTGCGAAACGCAATCATACTAATTTGATCAATTCTCTTTGCGCATGGCCGCGCGATCACAAGACTGAGTGTCATTGCCCGACGACGACGATGTGGACATCTGTTGAGCGCCCCCGGCCAAGCCGATCACCGCGATTCCCGACTCCCAGACCACTACCGCGCACTCCCCCATCCCTCGGACCCGCGGCGTCGCCGGTCTCCGAGCGCGTCCAGCCCAACCTTCGGCTCGTTGCGCATTCGCAACTTCCGTTTGTTCGCGTCCGGGCAGATCTTCTCCAACACCGGATCATGGGTACAGCGCATCGCCCAGGACTGGCTGGTGCTGAGCCTGACCGGCAGCCCCGCCGCGGTCGGCGTCACGACGGCGCTGCAGTTCCTGCCTACGCTGCTGTTTGGAATGGTCGGCGGGCTTATCGCCGACCGGTTTCCGAAGCGGAAGATCCTGCTCCTGACGCAAGTCGGGATGGCGACCGTGGCCGGCGTTCTAGCTTGCCTCACGCTCGCCGGTTGGGTCGCCGCGTGGCACGTGTACGTGCTTGCCTTCGCGCTGGGCATCGTGACCGCCGTCGACAATCCGACTCGTCAGTCCTTCGTCAACGAGATGGTCGGTCCGGACCAGTTGCGCAACGCGATCAGCATCAATTCTTCGGTGTTTCAGCTCGGCGGCCTGGTCGGCCCCGCCATCAGCGGCTTGCTGATCGGCGCGGTCGGCCCGGGGTACCTGTTCGCCTTGAACGCGCTGTCGTACGTGGCGCCGTTCGTCGCGCTCTCCCGGATGCGGGACGCCGAACTCACGACGATGCCGAGGGTCGCGGCGCGCCCTGGGCAGCTACGCGATGCATTGAGTTACGCGCGCAGCCGCCCCGAGGTGCTGTGGCCGACCGTCCTCGTCGGCGTGTTCGGCATGTTCACCGCGAACCTGCCGGTGACGCTGGCCGCCTACGCCAAGTCCGTATTCCACTCCGGCCCTGCCGGCTACGGGTGGCTCAATGCGACCGTGGCCGTCGGCTCGCTCACCGGCGCGCTCATCTCCGCACGCGGTGCACGAACGACGCTGCGGACGCTGGTCGTCGTGGGTGGGGTGCTTTCGTCGGTCGAGATGGCCGCCGCCGCGGTGCCGGACGAGATCGGTTTCGGCGTCCTTCTGCTCGTCATCGGAGCAACGACGCTGCTGTTGCTCACGTCCGCCAACGCGACCGTACAGACCGCGGCGGACGACGGCATCCGAGGCCGGGTGATGGGCATGTACTTGCTTGTCTTCATCGGCAGTGCCGCGATCGGCGGTCCGCTGCTGGGTGCCGCGGACGAGCACCTCGGGCCGCGTTTCGGCATGTTGCTCTCCGGCGCCGTACCCGCCATTGCCACCGTGTTCGTCGGTGCGAAGATCGCCCGCATCATGCCCAACGGCGGTGCCAATTTCGACACGCCCGTCTCGACTTCGCACCGCAACCGCATCGGACCGCGACCGATGCCGAACGGGGGGTTCCGCCCGGTGGACGCCGGCCGCCCTCTCACAGTGCCTCGGCCACAACCACGGATGCAGATACCGCACCCCCGCGCACGCAACGATCACCGTGAGGGCCCTCGACAAGTTCGCGCGCGGCGGGTCAAACCGGGCCCCACGCACAAGAGAGCATCGTAGATCGAGCCTAGGCTCGTAACCGAGCCGAAGCCTACGGTGCGCGTCCTATGGCAATGTTTGACGGCGGTCGGGAGGCGATTGCCAGCTCAGGATCATCAGGCTCGCGTCGTCCGCCAGGTCGCCGTGTTGGTGATCGACAAGGTGATGGGCAAGCCGCCGAAGCATCTCGGGTAGCGGAAGGTCACCGGCGGCGTGTCGCTCCGCCGCCTCGACCAGCCGCTCCAAGCCAAACTGCTCGCCAGCCGCGTCGCGAGCCTCGGTGAACCCATCTGTGTAGAACAGCAGCCGGTCGTCCGGCTCGAGACTCACCTGGCCGACATCGCCGGTCGCGTGGTCCAGGCCGAGCGGTATGCGTCGTCCCCGGTCGAGGTTGGCGACCACCTTGCCGCTGCGGAGAAGAACCGGCGGCGGATGGCCAGCGTTGATGTACCGCAGCAGCCCGCTCTGCAGATCGAGCTCGGCCAGCACGGCGGTGACGAATCGTGCATCGTCGTACTCCGCCATGATCGCGTCATCGGCCGCGTTAGCGATGGCCGGCAGGTCCCGGCCTTGAATCCGTGCGGTCCGGCATGCGCCCAGCGCGACCGCGGCGGTCAACGCGGCCCGAAGGCCGTGTCCGACCGCATCGAAAATGGCCACCCGGGCCACGCCGTCGTCGATGGCATAGTCGAACGCGTCGCCGCCGACCTCGTAGCAAGGCTCGAGGATCGCCGATAACACCATCCGATCGGTCGTAAATGTCAGCGGCGGCAGCAGCCGCCACAATGTTTCGGCGGCGGCCGACATCGGCTTTGATCGGCGGCCGCGGCCGAGCGTATCGCCATACTGCTTCTTCGCCACGACGAGATGACCGACCAAGCCGGCAAGATCAGTAATGTGTCCGATCGTGTCGCTGTCGGCGGCCAGACCGTCCGGAAGGCCGACATCGACGACACCAAGGCGTTCCGTGCCGTCAACCAACGGCATCCAGATGCGTGCCGGTTCCCCACCGGCAAGGAGCGGCGTGACGGTCACGAAGGCGCGGCCGGCCAAGCTCCCATCGATCGACATCGGTTCCCGGAGAGTCTCCCCGGTCCCCGGCAATGCCCGCAACATCCGTTGCTCGACGTCGGCTAGGTAGATCACCGTCTCGATGCCCATCGGGCGGACCGCGTCACTGAGCAGCCTCGGCAGATCGCTGGCCGCCGCCACATGTCCACCACGCAGCAACATCCGCAACGCCGAATGCCA
>DASQPR010000174.1:0-2185 GCA_035643815.1 Micromonosporaceae bacterium
CCGATCCAGCTGCCCAGCGGCATCTCGAACATCTCCGCGTTCTCGATCGCGCCGGACGCCCACCGGGTTGCCTTCATCTCTGGCGGACGGCTCTACTTCTCGGTCATCACGGTGGATGGCTCACCGAAAATGACGACGGCCCAACCGATCGTGATCGGCCCTAACCTCAAAACCGCGACATCCGTCGCGTGGAGTTCGACGTACCAGCTCGTTGTGGGTGGCCAGGACGGGACCACGGGAAAGATCGCCGAGTTGAACGTCGACGGCTCGCTCGACCCGAACCCGTTCACCGGCGCGTATCCCTCATCCAAGATCGTCCAGGTTGCGGCCTACTCGTACGATCCGCTGCGGCCCGGATTCGACGAGGTCATGGTGCAAACGGAGCAGGCATCAAAACAAGGGGTCACCGCCGGCCGGAAGGTCGGCAAGAAGGTCTCGATGACCGCGCCGTTCTTCCAGGACTGACGGACGATCGTGGCTGGGAGCATCGGCGCAACCCTGGGCGCGCTCACCGACCTAGTGTTGCCGGCCGACTGCGCGGGGTGCGGCACATCGGCGCCCGGAGCCAAGGCCGGGGTCTGTCCCGACTGCATGAAAGAGCTGGGGCGCCTCGTGCCGTACGAGACCGCACCGACTCCAACTCCGTACGGGCTTCCGATCTGTGTTGCTCTCGGTCCGTACGACGGGGTGCTGCGTGAGCTCGTCCTGGCGTACAAGGATCGGGGCCGGCATCGGCTGGCCGGGCCACTGGCCGCACAGCTCGCGCGCGGAGTGGCCGCGTGTGTCGTTCGACTGGGCAATCCGCCGGGTTCGCCGGTGGTTCTCATCCCGGTGCCGAGCACTACCGCCGCGGCCCGGCAACGGCACGGTGATCACATGCGTCGGCTCGCGCGTCGGACCGTCCGTACCCTCAATGGTCTCGGCTGGCCCGCGGCGATGGTCGTCGCGGCAGCGGCCCGGCCACGGTTGGACTCGGCCCACCTCACCGCGGCGGACCGAGCGGCGGCGGCCCGAGACGCATTTCGGACCCGGCCCGGCCCGGCTCGACGGATTTCCGCGGCGGACGCGGCCGGCGCCTGCGTCGTCGCCGTGGACGACGTGCTGACCACCGGGGCAACGCTGGCCTCACTGACCACGCGACTCACGATGGACGGGGTTCGGGTGCAGGGCGCGGTCACGCTCGCCGCGACCCGCCGCCGCAACGCCGTGTGACCGATCCGGCGCCGGTCCATTCCGGCTCATGCGACCCAGTGGGGGTCGCGCCCGGTCGGAGCGGATCGGGGCGGCGTGGCGATTTGCTCCGCATCGAGGCGGTGCAGCGCGGCTGGGGCAATCCCGTTCTGACGTTATTCGCTACCCGGCGTGACTCAGGCCCTGGATGCAGCTACCGTCGAAAGCCACGAGCACATTCGCCCCGGAACACAGCGCGCCACCTCTCCGGCCCATGATGCCGGAATGGACATCCTGATGGCGCCGCCTGTGATCAGCTTTTGATAGGAGGATCGGCCATGGAGCGGCCGGCGAACGCCACGGACCACCGCGGGCGTGCCAGGCCGGTAGTTGATCGCATTGATGAACCGGGTGGCTACTGACTGTTATCAATGTCTGGTAGCCGCGCCCAGACCTGAAACTGGGGGAGGTCACGCGTGGACATCGTCGTGAAGGGCCGCAATGTGGAGGTGCCGGACCACTACCGGCAGCACGTTGCGGAGAAGTTGCACAAGGTCGAGCGCTATGACGGAAAGATCATTCGAGTCGATGTCGAGCTTTCCCACGAGAAGAATCCCCGCCAGTCCGGCAACTGCCAACGCGTAGAGATCACCTGCGTGTCGCGCGGACCGGTGGTGCGGGCCGAGGCCTGCTCGGGTGATTTCTACAGCGCGCTCGACCTCGCGATTACCAAGCTCGACGCTCGTCTACGCCGATGTGCGGATCGTCGTCGCGTACATCGCGGGCGACGCGCACCGGTTTCGGTCGCCGCCGCGACCTCGGGTCTCGAGGTCGCCCGCGAGGACCTCGTGTCGGCCACCATCGCCGCGCAGAACGCCGAAGCGGAGCGCACTGCCACCAGCGTCAACCGCAACGGTGGATCGCCCGATGGTCGTACGACGACTGGATACACGGCCTACGACGAAGACGACGCCGGACTCCTCGACCAGCCGTACGACGACGCCGACCAACCCTG
>DASQPR010000175.1:0-2224 GCA_035643815.1 Micromonosporaceae bacterium
CGAGCCCGTGCTCGGCGACCGTGGCGACCATCGTGGCCGCGTCGTCCTCGGCGACCGCGATGAACAGTGACTCCTTGTCCCGGAAGTGGTGGAAGATCGCACCCCGGGAGAGCCCGGTCTCCTTCTCCAGGACCCGGACAGTCGCGCCCTCGTAGCCGTACCGTGCGAACGAGGCCCGAGCGCCGGCGAGGATCTCATGTCGCCGGGCGGCGAGCTGATCAGGACGTACTCTGGGCACACATCGATCGTGTCAGGTACATCGACGTCTTGCAAACCGTATGTACGGCTTGAGATAGCGGGCGCCGTCGCATGCGACGATGACGCGCATGAATCCGATCCGGGTGGCCGCCGTTCAGGCCGAAGCGGTGCCGGGTGACGTACCGGCGAACGTCGCGACCGCTGCACGACTCGTCGGTCAGGCCGCGGCGTCCGGCGCCACGGTGGTCGTGTTCCCGGAGCTGTTCCTTTCGGCGTACCACCCGCCGGTCCTGGCGGCGCAACCAGCGACGGACCTCGCCGCCGACGCGGACCGGACCATCACCGATCAACGGTTGGACCCGCTGCGGGTTGCGGCCCGCGAGCACCGCGCGGTCGTGGTCGTCGGTGCGCCGGTACGGCATGCCGACGGTCGCCGGACCTGCTCGTCGCTGGTCGTCGACCGATCCGGAACGGTGACCGCCGCCTATGACAAGCAGCAACTCTGGGGCCCGAACGAGCAGGCGTTGTTTGTTGCCGGCGAGCATGGCGCGACGGTCACGATCGACGACTGGCGGTTCGGACTGGGCATCTGCTACGACGGCTGCTTTCCCGAGCACGGTCGCGCGGTTGCTCTGGCCGGCGCGGACGGATACCTCATCCCGAGCGGGTACGTGCTCGGTTCGGAGCACCGTCGGGACGTCTACTACGCCGCTCGGGCGCTGGACAACACGATGTACGTCGTGTTCGCGAACTCGGTCGGCGGACCAGCACCGTGGACGTTTAACGGGGGAGCGGCTATCTACGAGCCGGAAGGGCGGCCCGTCGTCCGGGCGCCGGATGCCGGCGAGCAGGTCGTCGTCGCGGAACTCGATCCGGCGCACATCGCGGCTGTACGGGCTGCCCACTCGATGTTGACCGATCGCCGCGCGGATCTCGGTGGACGGCTGGAGATCGCCGTCGCCTGAGTCGGTTGCCGACGGCAGACGTCCGATACGCGAGGGAAATCCGGGATGTCGTACGTCGACGGACGTCAACCTGTTCAGCGAGTCAGTCGGGGACTAGTCCCAGGCCACGATCCTCACGTAGTGTGCGCGCGTGCCGCTGTTGCTCCTGGACCTCGACAACACTCTGATCGACCGGGCGGGACCCTTCCGCGCCCTGGCTCGCGAGGTGTTGACCCGTATCGGAGCACCCGCCGGCGACCTTGATTGGCTGGTATCCGTTGACGACGACGGTCGGACGTCGCGCTGGGACGTGGCCGAGGCGCTCCGGTCGCGCTACGGCCTGGCGATCTCGACGATCGATCTGATCGAGGCGCTGCATGATGGCGTGGTTGCGCACAGTCGCCTCGACCCACTCGTCGCGTGTGCCGTGGAGATCGCCGGAAACGCTGGTTGGGTCCCGGTCGTCGTGTCGAACGGAGCCATGCGGCAGCAGGAAGCCAAGATCCGGATGACCGGGCTGGACCGGTACGTCGCCGACTGGGTGATTTCCGAGGAGGTCGGCATCAGCAAGCCCGATCCACGGATCTTCCGACTCGCCGCCGAGCGTGCGCGCATGCCGTTCCGCGACGCCTGGATGATCGGCGACTGCCCGAAGTCCGACATCGGCGGAGCCATGGCGATCGGGATTCGCAGCGTATGGATCCATCGCGGGCGCCGGTGGACCGAGCCGCGCTTCAGCCCGACCGTGACCGCGGACAGCCCGATATCGGCGCTGGCCGCGATCCTCGGCAACGGCCGCTGACCGCGCCGCGTCTCGCGCCGCTTGCGTGCTCGGATGCCGGCGTGCGCATCCCCCGGATCTAGGAACGAAAACCGGGCTATAGCCGGGTCACTGTTCCTAGATCGCGCGAAGAACTAGTGTCGTCGGGCCTGGGCTAGCGCGCTGAGAGATCTTGGTGCGCGAGCGGTGCTTGGGCACCGGATTTGCACCAAGATCGCGCCGCTCCCATCAGGTCAGCCAAGCGTGGCCTGGCGCCGCTGCGCCTAGCGCCGCCGTGCGCATCCGCGGATCTAGGAACGAA
>DASQPR010000176.1:0-5614 GCA_035643815.1 Micromonosporaceae bacterium
CATCGACTGCGGTGGTTACCAGACCGATCTCGGCCGCCCGGTCCCCATCGAACAGTTCGCCGGTCAGGTAGAACTCGGCGGCGGCCCGGGAATCGAGCCGCGGCAGCACGGTCGCCGAGATCACCGCCGGGATCACGCCGATCCGGACTTCGGTGAACGCGAACGTCGCGATTCGCGAACAGACCGCAATGTCGGCGGCGGCGATGAGCCCGAGCCCGCCCGCCCGAGCCGCACCGCCGACCCGTGCGACCACCGGCTTCGCCGACTCCCAGATTGCGACTAGGACGTCGCCGAGCCGGCCGACCGGCACGTCGCCGGTCTCCAGAGCCGCGGCGGTCTCGGTCAGGTCGGCGCCGGACGAGAACACCTGGCCCGTGTGACTCAACACGATCACCCGTACGGCATCGTCGCGCTCGGCGTTGTCCAGCGCGGCGAGGAGCTGCTCGATCAGGGCGACGGACAGCGCATTGCGGTTCGGCGGGCTGTCCAGCGTGAGCGTTGCGACACCGCGGCGCACCTCATAGCGGATCAGATCGGTCATGCGGGCAGAATAGACGCCATGGCGAGCCAGCTACCCGACGGCGAGCCCGTGCCACGCTCCGGCGAGTTGCCGGCCACGGCCCGGGCCAATGTCGGCGGCCGTGGCTTCGGCGTATACGTCCACGTGCCGTTCTGCTCCTCCCGCTGCGGATACTGCGACTTCAACACGTACGCGCCGGGGGAGGGTGCCAGTCGGGACGGGTACGTCGACGCCGTACTTGCCGAGATCAAACTCGCGGCCCAGGTGCTCGACCCGGCTCCGGCGCGAGTAGACACCGTGTTCGTCGGTGGCGGTACGCCCACGTTGCTGCCGCCGACCGACCTCGGCCGCATTCTCGACGCGGTCGACTCCACGTGGGGCCTCGCGACCGATGCCGAGATCACCACCGAAGCCAATCCGGAGTCGGTCGACCGCACCAGCCTTAGGGCCCTGCGACGCGGTGGCTTCAACAGGATCTCGCTCGGTATGCAGTCGGCCGCCCCAGGCGTCCTTGCGCTGCTCGACCGCAAGCACACGCCGGGCCGCGCCGTCGACGCGGCGCGTGAAGCTCGCGAAGCCGGATTCGAGCACGTCAACCTCGACCTGATCTACGGAACACCCGGCGAGACCGCGGATGATTTCGCCGCATCACTGGACGCCGCGATCGGCGCCGGTGTCGACCATGTCAGCGCGTACGCCCTGATCGTCGAGGACGGGACGCGCCTCGCGGCGAGGATGCGGCGGGGCGAGCTGCCGTACCCGTCCGATGACGTGGCGGCGGACCGTTACGTGGCCGCGGACCGCGCGTTGTCCGCGGCCGGTTTCGACTGGTACGAGGTGTCGAACTGGGCCACGTCGCCAGCCGCGCAGTGCCGTCATAACCTGCTCTATTGGCAGGGCGGCGACTGGTGGGGCTTCGGGCCCGGTGCGCACAGCCACGTTGGTGGCGTCCGGTGGTGGAACGTGAGGCACCCGAGCACATATGCGGCCCGGCTGGCCGACGGCGACTCGCCGGGCCAGGGCCGCGAGATCCTCACCGACGACCAGCGGCACACCGAGGACGTGATGCTCCGCCTGCGCCTGGCGAGCGGGCTCCCACTCGACGCGCTGGATAGGGCCGGACGGGCGGCGGCGGCCCGCGCCCTCGGCGCCGGGCTCCTCCAGTCGGGCGCGTTTGCCGGCCGTACCGCCGTCTTGACACCCCGCGGACGCTTGCTCGCCGACGCGGTCGTCCGCGACCTCCTGCCCTGATCGGGGCGGTGCCGCGCCCGGCGCGACGCGGCTACTTGACGATCTTGAAATTCAACGGGTACGCGTACAGCACGCCGTCGTTTGCCTTGATGCCGGCGACGATGCCGAAGATCGTTCCGGTCGCGGCCACCGCGAGCTGGAGCAGCCACAGCAGGCCGCCGATGGCCACGCCAGCGCCAAACGGGAGGCCGCCGGCGCCGGAGTGCAGCACCCAGAGGACTGCGCCGGCGACCGAGATCGGGATCTGGAAATTCAGTGCGGCCTTCGCGTGTGCCTGCGCGAGGGGCGATTCGTGGCGAGTGGCCAGATATGCGATCAGCGGCACTATGAACGCAGCCGGACCGAGCGAGATCAACGCGAGCGCGGCGCCGCCGAGGTGCGCGATCAGTGCCCACGTGCGGTCGTCAACGTTCGCGTATCCGCTCGGTGATTGATAACCGGGCTGCTGGTGGCCGGTATGCGAATTGCCGGTCGGTCCGTGATCGTGCGGCGGCGAACCCGTCGGAGGAGTGCCGGCGCCGCGGTCGTCGGGTGGTGGTGTGGCGTCGGTCATGGCGGACAGGCTACGACTGCCGCTCACCCGGCACCAGCCCGCCGGCCGTGCGATCGTCGCGCTCCGGCGGACGCCGTCGTAGACTGGCACTCGCTACTCTGGAGTGCCAGTGCCAGTCCGCTACCGGCCGCGACTGACGGGCCGCCACCGATCGTGCGGTCACCCCAGACCGACGGAAACGGAGCGTGCGATGCCCCTCGACGAGCGCAAACTCGACGTGCTGCGCGCCATCGTCGAGGACTACGTGGCGACCCAGGAGCCGGTCGGCAGCCGTGCCCTTGTCGAGCGCCACCAGCTTCGTGTGTCCGCCGCCACCGTACGTAACGACATGGCCGTTCTGGAGGACGAGGGTTATCTTCGGCAGCCGCACACGAGCGCCGGCCGGGTGCCGACCGACCGTGGCTACCGGCTCTTCGTCGACAAGTTGTCGCGGATCAAGCCACTGTCGCCGGCCGAACGCCGAGCGATCGAGCGGTTCCTCATCGGCGCGGTCGATCTCGACGATGTGGTGCACCGTACGGTCCGGTTGCTCGCCCAGGTCACGGGACAGGTCGCCGTAGTGCAGTATCCGAGCCTAAGCCGGTCATCCGTACGCCACTTGGAACTCGTACCGGTGTCGACCACACGGTTGATGCTGGTGATGATCACCGACACCGGCCGGGTCGAGCAGCGGCTGATCGAGTTGCCGACGCCGACCGCTGAGAGCGAGGTCACGGCGATCCGTACGCTGATCAACGACAAGCTGGTGGGTCTGCGCCTGTCCGAGACGCCGATGCACATCCAGTCTCTTGTTGACGACGTGGATCCGACCCGTCGCGGCAGCGTGTCGGCGATCGCGGCCGTGTTGCTCGAGACGCTGATCGAGCGTACGGACGAGCGCATCGCCCTCGCCGGAACGGCCAACCTGACCCGCGCCGGTGTGCTCGACTTCCAGGGCTCGATCCGACCGATTCTCGAGGCTCTCGAGGAGGAGGTCATCCTGTTGAAGCTGATCGGGTCGGCAGGTGAGGAGCCGCTGCGGGTAAGGATCGGCGACGAGAACGAGTTCGAACATTTGCGAGGCACGTCGGTCGTATCGACCGGGTACGGACCGAACGCGACGATCGTGGGCGGGATGGGCGTGCTCGGACCGACGCGAATGGACTACCCGGCGACGATCTCCGCGGTCAGCGCCGTTGCCCGCTATGTCGGCGACTTGCTGGCCCAGAACTGAGCCGGCGGCCGACGTGACCCAACGCACCACGGACCACCCCGACACATCTCGCGGACGTCGATGCCCGCGACCCTCGAAACATCTGGCGGACGCCGGCGTCCGCTCGAGCATCACGGATTGAGGACGGCACATAGCAGTGGCGAACGACTACTACGGCACTCTCGGCGTGGCACGCGACGCGTCCACGGAGGAGATCAAGCGCGCCTACCGCAAGCTGGCCCGCCAATACCACCCGGACGTGAACCCGGATCCGGGCGCCCACGAGCGGTTCAAGGAGATCAGCAAGGCGTACGAGGTGCTCTCCGATGACCAAAAGCGGCAGATCGTCGACCTCGGCGGTGACCCGCTCGCCAATGGCGGTGGAGCCAGTACGGCCGGGGCCGGCACGTTCGTCGGCTTCCAGGACATCATGGACGCGTTCTTCGGCGGCGGGGCGACCCGCGGGCCGCGATCGCGCACCCGCGCCGGCGCCGACGCCATCCTCCCGCTCGAACTCGACCTCTTCGAGACGGCGTTTGGCGTGGAGGCGCCGATCACGGTGGATACCGCTGTCATCTGCGAGACATGTGCCGGCGCCGGCACAGCGGCCGGGACGCATCCGCAGACGTGCGACACGTGCAACGGTCGCGGTGAGGTGCAGAGCGTCCAGCGGACATTCCTCGGCCAGGTCATGACGGCCCGCCCGTGCGCGGCCTGCGGCGGTTACGGGACGGTCATCCGGCATCCGTGCCCGACCTGCGGCGGGGACGGCCGCGTCCGTACGCGCCGGCAGCTCAACGTCAAGGTGCCGCCCGGCGTCGAGGATCAGATGCGGATCCGGCTGGCCGGTCAGGGCGAGGTCGGCCACGGCGGCGGCCCGGCCGGAGATCTCTACGTGGAAATCCACGAGCGGACGCACGACGTCTTCTCCCGTAAAGGCGATGACCTGCACTGCCGCGTCACCGTGCCGATGGCGGCGGCGGCACTCGGCACGCGCCTGACGATCAAGACCTTGGACAGCGAGGAATCGGTCGACGTGGCGGCCGGCACGCAGCCCTCCTCGACGGTCAAGCTGAAGGCAAGGGGCGTGCCGCACCTGCGCGGCACCGGCCGCGGTGATCTATTCGTGCACCTCGACGTCCGGACGCCGACGAAACTCGATGCCGACCAGGAACGCATGCTCCGCGAATTCGCGTCGGTCCGCGGCGAGGAGCTCGCGGAGCTCACGAAGCAGGGCGGGTTCTTCTCCCGGATGCGCGACGCGTTCAACGGCCACGCCTAGCCGTGTCGACGGCATGAGCGCGCCGCTGTTCCTGGTCCCGCGGCTGCCGGAGTCCGGCGCTGTGACACTTGACGGCCCCGAGGGCCATCACGCGGCGGTTGTCCAGCGGCTGCGCACCGGCGAACGGCTCCTGCTGGGCGACGGTCGCGGCAGCACGGCGTCCGCGCTGGTAACGGCCGTCGGCAAGACCGGACTGAGTGCCACGATCGAGAATCACTGGTACGTCGAACCGCCGTCCCCGCGTCTCGTGGTTGCCCAGGGACTCCCGAAGGGCGAGCGGGGAGAGCTGGCTGTGCAGGCGATGACCGAGGTCGGCGTCGACGAGATCGTGCCATGGGCCGCGTCGCGCTGCGTGACGGTCTGGCGTGGCGACCGCGGTGCCAAGGCGCGCGACAAATGGGTGGCGACCGCGCGCGAGGCGGCGAAGCAGGCGCGGCGGTCCTGGCTGCCGATCATCGCGGACGGGGCGGTGTCCACGGCTGCCCTCGCCGGCCGGGGCGCCGACGCCGTTCTCGTGCTGCACGAGGGCGCCGAGCTGCCGTTGTCGAGCGCTCCGCTGCCCGGTCGCGGCGAGATCCTCGTCATCGTCGGCCCGGAGGGCGGCATCGCCGACGCCGAGATCGACGCGTTCGTTGCGGCCGGAGCGATGCCGGTCCGCCTTGGGCGCAGTGTCCTGCGTACGTCGACGGCAGGCGTCGCCGCATTGGCCGTCCTGGCGACGCGGCTCGGTCGCTGGTAACGAGCGAGATTCCCGGCTCTGGTCGGCGTCGATACCCGGTGTTGTGTCCCGGGCCGCGCACCTACGTCTCTGCTGGC
>DASQPR010000177.1:0-6036 GCA_035643815.1 Micromonosporaceae bacterium
TTGCCGCAGGAACACGTTGGTGACGATGCCCAGGATGAGGCAGATCAGGGCAAGCAGCGCGATCAGTGCCGCAAGCAGCCGGCGTCGTAACGGCCAGCCGGTGAGCCAACGTTGCAGGCGCGCTCTGGATCGGGCGCCGGGCGCCACGGCGCCCGGCGCGACCGATGCGTCGCGTCCAGAGGTTGTCACGGGAGACAGTCTGCCGGACTCGCCTGTTCAGTCGGTGTGTCGATGCTGTGGCGCGCCTGTGTCCGCCCCGATCGAACGTCTCCGGCGTCCCGGTCGGGCGGTCGATGTCGGGCGAGCGATCAGGTTGCGGGCTTCAGCACGTACCCGACGCCCCGCATCGTGTGGATCATCGGTTGACGGCCGGCGTCCACCTTCTTGCGCAGGTACGAGATGTAGAGCTCGACGACGTTGGCCTGGCCGCCGAAGTCGTAGCGCCAGACGCGATCGAGGATCTGCGCCTTGGACAGCACGCGCTTGGCGTTGCGCATGAGGTAGCGCAGCAACTCGTACTCGGTCGCGGTCAACTCGATCAGATCGCCGCCGCGGCGGACCTCGTGGCTGTCCTCATCCATGGTCAGGTCGCCGACCGTGATCGTCGCGTCGTCGCGGACCGACGTCATTCCGGCCCGGCGCAACAGCGCGCGGAGGCGCGCGACGAGCTCTTCGAGGCTGAACGGCTTCGTGACGTAGTCGTCACCACCCGCGGTCAGCCCGGCGATTCGGTCCTCGACCGCGTCCTTGGCCGTGAGGAACAGCACCGGGACGTCGGAGACCTGGCTGCGCAGCTGGCGCAGCACGGCGAGACCGTCCATGTCCGGCAGCATGATGTCGAGCACCACGACGTCAGGTTGGAATGAGCGTGCCGTCGCGACCGCGGCCTGCCCGTCGCCGGCCCCCCGCACGTCCCACCCCTCGTATCGCAGGGCCATGGACAGCAACTCGGTGAGCGTCGACTCGTCGTCGACGACGAGGACACGTACCGCGCTGCCGTCGGTCCGGCGCAGCATAGAGCGGGACGCGGTGGCTTGCTCGGGCATGGTGCGATAGCCGCTATTCGCGATCGACATGCTCTTATAATGTCGCGCGCCGCTGAGACGATTCTGAGACTCTCCTGTGCGGACGCTGTGGAAGTCGAGATGCGGGCTGCGCCAGTGGACGAGCCGGTCAGCCGACCGCGGCCGGTTCGGCGTCCGCCGTACGCGCGACGACCTGCGCCGCGGTGTCCCGCGCCCACGCCGTGGTCGATACGACACCAAGAACGAGCACGGCAAGGCCGCAGCCGGAGATGATCCACCAACCGACATGGCTGGCAGAGGCGAACGACGAGCCGAACATGCTCGCCATCACCGACGCCACGGCCGCACCGATCACGGCGACGCCGAGCGACTGACCGATCTGCCGGCTCGTCGATGCGATCGCGGCGGCCACGCCGGCTTGTTCGCGTGGCATACCCGACACCGCCGTGTTTGTGATCGGAGCGTTCAGCCAGCCGAACCCGAACCCGAAGACCGCGTACGCCACGACGATGTACGCGATCGGCGTGCGATTGTCGAGACCGGTCAACATCAGCGCGGCAACTGTGATCCCGACACCAGCGATGACGAGTGGAACCCGAGCACCACGGGCTCCGACCAGTCGCCCCGACAACGGCGCGAACAGGATCGACATCACCGCGAGCGGCAGCGTCGCGAGACCGGCGTGCAGCGGCGTGAACCCGCGGACGTTCTGCAGGTAGAGCGTGTTGAGGAACAGGAAGCCGGACAGCGCGGCGAACCCGCACACCGCGATCACCGTCGCCGACGAGAACGGGATGCTCGAGAAGAACCGCGGGTCCACCAGCGGCTGGTAACGCCGGCGCTCGTACGCGACGAGCGCGATCGCCGCGACCGCCGAGGCGACGAACGCTCCAACGATGACCGGTGACGGCCACCCGATGGCGGGGCCCTCGATGATGCCGTACGTCAACGTCGCCAGGAAAGCGAACACAAGCACCTGACCGACGACGTCCAGGCGGCGGGGCGCGGCCGCCCGTGACTCGGGGACGAACAGCGCGGTCAGGACGAACGCCGCCGCGCCGACCGGAATGTTGATCCAAAAAATCGCTCGCCAGCCGATCGAGTCGATCAACGCGCCACCGACGACCGGTCCGAGCGCCAGACTGATCCCGACCACGCCGCCCCAGATGCCGATGGCCTGGGCGCGCTCGCGAGGCTCGGTGAAGACGTTCGTGATGATCGACATGGCGACCGGGTTGAGCATGCTGCCGCCCACTGCCTGGATCATCCGGAACGCGATCAGCCAGCCGAGGCCGGGCGCGAGGCTACACAGCAATGACCCGAGCGTAAACACCACCAGGCCGGTCTGGAACGTACGCTTCCGGCCGATCCGGTCACCGGTCGAACCGGACAGCAAGAGCAGGCTCGCGAGCACCAATGTGTACGCACTGATCGTCCACTGCAGACCGGAAACTGAAGCATGCAAGTCACGCTGAATGGCCGGCAGGGCGACGTTCACGATCGTGTTGTCCAGCCCCACGATCAGCAGGCTCATGCAACAGATCGCGAGCACGAGCAGGCGGCGCCCACGAGTCAACTCCGGCATCCGTACATCCTCTCGCGCCCTTCGCACGTCGCCCGCCCCAGCGACGGCCGAAGTGATCCGCGACTCGCGTTGTCGCGATCTTGGTGCGGGACGAACGCTCAAGACCGGCGCCAAGATCTAGCTGTTCGGAGATCCAGTCGTGCAAGGATTTGCACAAGCGGGTTAAAAGACGTTGCGATGAACCGTAGATACTTTCTAGGCTGCGTCGCGTGACCGGACAAACCCTCGTGCACGCGGCGGCCCTCACCAAGATCTATCCCCCGCGCGGATCGTCGGCGGCGTTCCGAGCGGTCGACGGAATCGACTTCGAACTGCGCCGTGGCGAGGCGTTCGGATTCCTCGGACCGAACGGCGCCGGCAAGTCGTCGACTATGCGGATGATCAGCGCGATATCTCCGGTCACCGGCGGCACGCTGCGCGTTCTCGGCATGGACCCGGCGACGCACGGTCCGCAGATCCGCGCGCGGCTCGGCGTCGTACCGCAGGATGACTGCCTAGACCGCGAGCTGACGGTCCGGGAGAACCTGCACATCTACGGACGCTATTTCGGGCTGAAACGCGCGGTGATCCGGGAGCGCACCGCCCGCCTGCTCGACTTCGCTCAACTGCATGACAAGGCCGACGAACAGGTCGACGTGCTGTCCGGCGGCATGCGCCGACGCCTGACCATCGCGCGGTCGCTCATCAACGAACCCGACCTGCTCCTGCTGGACGAGCCGACGACCGGTCTCGATCCGCAGGCACGCCACGTCCTGTGGGACCGGCTCTACCGGCTCAAGCAGGAGGGCGTGACGCTCATCCTCACGACGCACTACATGGACGAGGCGGAGCAACTGTGCGATCGGTTGGTGGTGATGGACCACGGCCACATCGTCGCCGAGGGGTCGCCGCGGGATCTCATCGTGGCGCACGCAACACGCGAGGTGCTGGAGATCCGGTTCGCGATCGGCGAGCAGGACACGGTCGTCGAGAAGCTGAACGCGTCGGCACTCGCGACCGGCGGCGGCCGGATCGACGCGCTGCCCGACCGGATCCTCGTGTACGCCGACGACGGCGAGGCCGCGTTGGCCGCCGTACACGCGATGTCGATCACGCCACTGACCGCACTCGTACGCCGAGCCACGCTCGAGGACGTGTTCCTCAAGCTCACCGGCCGCTCGCTCATCGACTAGGAGGCGGAGCGATGCTGCGCGCTTTCAGCTATTGGATGCTCGCGTACCGGCGGACGTGGCGGGGCACGATCGTGGTGAGCGTGGCCAATCCACTGCTGTTCCTGGTCGGTGTCGGCGCCGGCCTCGGCCACCTTGTCGACCGCAACGCGCCGGCGCAGATCGCCGGGGTCGCCTACGCCGCGTTCTTCGCACCCGGCATGCTTGCCGCCGCCGCCATGCAGACCGCGTTCCTCGAATCGGCCGGGCGCGCCTGCAACGCCGCCGGCCAGGGGTCCTATCGCGATGCGACGCCGACACCGCTCGAACCGACCCAGCTCTACGCGGGTCACCTATTGTTCATCACACTTCGCGTGGCGTCGTCGAGCCTCGCTTTCGTCGCCGTGATGGCCGCGTTCGGTCTATGCACCGGATGGTCAGCCGTCGCAACGCTGGTCGCGGCGACCCTGACCGGCGTCGCGTTCGGTGCGCCGGCCGCGGCGTGGGGCGTGACCGTACGCCAGCAACGCGACGTCAACACGGTCTTCCGCTTCGTGATCATGCCTCTCTACATGTTCTCGGGCACATTCTTCGCGGTCGCCCAGCTACCGCGCTGGTTACGCGACGTGGCCTACGTGACGCCGCTGTGGCAAGGGGTCGAGCTGTGCCGGACGCTGGCGCTTGGCACCGCGACCGCCGGCGGGACTGCGATTCACGTTGCGTATCTTGCGGTCCTCGCCGGCGCCGGGATCGTCGTCGCCCGCATCACGTACCGGCGGAGGTTGCACGCATGAGCGCATCTGGTCTGTCCGCGCCACCGGCGTCCGATCGCGACGGCGCCACGGTGCCCGGATGGGCAGCGCGCCGGACGTTCGCGCTCGTGGAACGCAACCTCATGGTCTACCGCCGGTCTATCACGCCGCTGCTGGCCATGCTGGTCGAGCCGATCATGTACCTGCTCTCCGTCGGCATCGGCGTCGGCGTGCTGGTCGGAACGGTGCCCGGCGTGCACGTCCGCTACGCGTCCTATGTCGCGCCCGCGATCCTCGCCACGACCGCGATGAACACGGCGTTCAACCAGACGAGTTTCGGGGTGTTCATGCGCATCCGGCTCGACCGAACGTACGAGGCGATCGTGCCGACGCCGCTGTCGGTCACCGACATCGCGGTCGGTGAAGTCATCAGCGCGGTGTTGAACGCCGTGCTGACCTCGATCGGATTCCTCATCGTGCTGGCCATGCTCGGCCTCATCGTCTCCCCCGGCATCCTGGTGGCCCTGCCGGCGGCGATCCTCATCGGATATGCGTTCGCCGCTGGCGGCCTGGCCGTGACCACGTATCTACGCGACTTCTCCGACTTCCAGCTGATCCAGCTCATCATGCTGCCGATGTACCTGTTCGCCACGACGTTCTACCCGCTGTCGGTCTACCCGGGCTGGCTTCGGCCACTCATCGAGATTCTGCCGCTCTACCAGAGCATCCAGCTCGTTCGCGAACCTGCACTGGGTTTGTTCACATGGAGTGCCCTGGTGCCGGTTGCCTATTTGACCGTGTTCGGGACGGCGGCGCTCGCGATCGCGGCGCGCCGGATGACGCGGATGTTGCTGCGCTGACGCGGTCTGCGGCACAGGTCTCTACGCTCGGTCCCGTGCGTGCAACCGTCTGGGTAGTGGCCGGCCCGCCCGGTTCGGGCAAGACCACGGCCGCGCGGCTGCTGGCCGCACGCCTGTCTCCGCCCGCGGCAGTTCTCGATAAAGACATCGTGTACGGCGGGTTCGCGGGCGCCGTGATCGCGGCCGCGGGTGAGCCGGCCGGACGCCGCGAGGGGCTGTGGTACGACGTGCACGTCAAGGCGTACGAGTACGCCGGGCTCGCCGCCACGGCCGCCGACATCCGGGCGGCCGGGTGCCCGGTCGTGATCGTGGCTCCGTACACGAACGAGATCCACGACGCCACGCGGTGGGCGGCACTGGTCACCGAACTCGGCGGCGATCCGGTCCGGCTCATCTGGCTCGACTGCGACCCGGCGACCCTCTATGCGCGGATGGTCGCACGTGCCTCGCCCAACGATGCCGCCAAGCTCGCCGACTACGACGCGTACGTCGCCCGGATGCGTCCCGGCATTCCGCCGGTCGTCGCACACCTCGCGGTGCACAACCGTGGACCCATAGACGCGATCGAAGGGCAGGTCGACGCGATCGTCCGAGCCGTCCGCCACCGGCCGGGCTGAGCCACCCGCGGCCGTATCACGCGCACTCGGGGGTGCGCCGACCGGCGGT
>DASQPR010000178.1:0-3790 GCA_035643815.1 Micromonosporaceae bacterium
TGAGCCATGCCCCGGGGCGGTCCGGAACCCCGTCCCGGGGCCACCGCTCCAGCGCGGTCGTGAACGCGTCCTGGGCACATTCCTCGGCGAGATCCCAGTCGCCGGTGAGCCGGATCAGCGTCGCGACGATCCGGCCCCAATCCTGGGCGTACGCGGCAGTGATCGCGGCGTTGACGGTCTCGCCGGTCGCGTCGGTCATGTCGTCGCTCGCCTGATCTCGGTCAGTCTTCGACCCAGTACGGCCGAATGTCGATCATGCCGAACTTCGCGATCGGGTGCTTGGACGCGACTTCGATCGCCTCGTCGAGGTTCGCGCAGTCGATGATGTCGAAGCCGCCGATCTGCTCCTTCGTCTCGACGTACGGCCCATCGGTCAGCAGGACGTCGCCGTCCCGTACGCGGACGGTGGTCGCGTCGGTGGCCGGTCGGAGTCGGTCGCCGGTGAGCCGAATGCCCCGCGCGTGCATCTCGTCGAGCCACGGTTGCACGTTGAGCTCGCTCGGGTCTGCCTCGAACGGTCCGTCTACGCACACCAACATCAGGTATTTCATCGCTTCCTCCCGATCGATTCTCGCACCGCCGGTCCGGCGGCTCGACCGTACGACGATCGGCCCGGCCCGTTTACTACGCAGTCCGGGTCAAGATTTGCCGGGTAGCTCGGCCAACGAGTCCTGCTGATCCGTTGATCGTTACTGCGCGGTGCCGTACACGCGGTCGATCCGGATCCGTACGACCAGGCGGCGGTCGGCCACCATCGCCCGCCGGTAGTCGTCCCAGTCGGGGTGTTCGCCCGCGATGAGGCGGTACACGTCGATCAACTCCTCGACGGTCGCGTCGTCGGGGTCGGCCGCGACGGGCGTCATCGATGCCGTCCCGTCGGCCACGGTGTAGGTCCAGCCGTCGGCGGCGAGGACGTAGAAGCTCGCTCGCGGATCGCGGCGGAGGTTACGCGTCTTCGCCCGGTCATCGGTGGTGGAGAACCGAATGACGGCGGCGGCCGGATCGAATGTGTAGTCGACGACGGACAGCTGCGGTCGGCCATCCCGTCGGAGAGTTACGAGCGTTCCACGTCCGCGTGCGCCGAGAAGACCGTCTGTCATGGCTCCGAGCGTAGTCATACGGCTTTGCTGGCGTTGGTGCGTGCAGAGTCGTAGGGTGGCGGCGGATGTTGGTTGGGTGTCCTACGGCTTTGCTGGCGTTGGTGCGTGCAGAGTCGTATGCGGTCGGGGCACGAAGGTTGACGACGGGCTATCCGCGCGCGGACGGCGCGTCAGGTCGCGGCCGTCTGCTGAGCAAGCGGGGTGTCGGCTCCGATCGGGCCGATCTTCGCGGCGCCGCCAGGGGAGCCAAGCGGGACGTCGCGACCGGCCAACACCTCGCTGAAGAACGCGGCGTTATCGTCCTTCCACGGTTGCGTGTCGGCGGTGATCGTCATGTCCGAGACGATCGCGGTGACCGGGCACACAACTTCGCAGGCACCGCAGTCGATGCACTCGCGCGGATGAATGTACATCTTCCGGCCGCCCTCGTAGATGCAGTCCACGGGGCACTCCTCGATGCAGGACTTGTCGAGCACATCGAGGCAGTCGCCGGCGATAAAGAACGGCATGGGTCGTCCCTTCGGGAGGCGTCGGGTTTGACTGACGGCGCGGGACGGTCAGGCGGCCGTCGCGGTCGAATGGCCGGGGAAGAGTTGCGCGGATGGATCGTTGGCCACGGCGGCATTGTTGACAGCGAGCGCAGCCTCGCCGAAGCCGACCGAGATGAGGCGGACCTTCCCCGGGTATTCGGTGACGTCTCCGGCGGCGTAGATGCCCTCGATGCCGGTCCACATAGTCGAGTCGACCTCGATGTGGCGATCGACGATCGACAGCCCCCAACCGCTCAGCGGACCGAGATCAGCGGTGAATCCGAGCGCGGCGACGATCCGTGAGCAGTCGAGCTCCAGCAGGTCGCCGCCGGATGTGTCGCGCAGGATCGCGCGACGGACATGATCGTCGCCGGACAGCGCGTGGACGACGAACGGCGTACGCACATTCGTCGAGGACGCGTGCAATTGCGCTACGGACGCGGCGTGCGCGGTGAATTGAGACCGACGATGCACGAGCGTGACCGATGCCGCGATCGGTTCGAGCGTGAGCGCCCAATCGACCGCGCTGTCGCCACCGCCGACGACGAGGACGTGATGTCCGGCGTACGCCGACGGATCGGTGACAAAGTAGTCGACGCCTCGGCCCACGAACTCACGGCCGGCGGGCATTGGCCTCGGCGTGAACGTCCCGATGCCGGCGGCGAGCACGATCGCTCGGGTCGTCACCTCGGTGCCCGTCGTGGTGAGGATGCATAGTCGGCCGTCGGGCAACCGCTCGAGGTGCTCCGCCGACTGACCCAGCAGCCAATGCGGCGTGTACGTGTTCGCCTGGTCGAGCAGTCCGGCCACCAGATCCCGGCCACGCACCGCGGGCAGGCCCGCGATGTCGTAGATCAGCTTCTCTGGGTAGAGCGCGGAGATCTGTCCACCGGGCTCGGGCAGGGAGTCGATCACGGCCGTACGCATGCCGCGAAAGCCGGCGTAATACGTTGCATAGAGCCCGACTGGTCCGGAACCTACGACCAACAGATCGACGTCCACTATGCCCTCGCTTCGTCAGTGGTCCTACCATTAGACCACGAGGCTTGCGGGACAATCAATGTGACGGCTGTGTGGCGCGCCGCACGAGTATTCGGCGAGGGCGGCCTGCGTTCGAGCGCACCGAGTTCCCGGCGCCGACGGCGCGTCTCGACTACGGCCGCGCTTCGGTCGCGGCCGGGTTAACGGCAAACGGCAAACAGCTACGGCTTGGCTTCGCGGGCCCGCGTCGCCTGGACGCGCGCGACCCGCCGAGCCGTCCGGCCCAGATGGGTTCGCATGATCTCCTCGGCCCGCGCGACATCGCGTTTGGCGACGGCTTCGACGAAGTCCCGGTGTTCGTTCGTGCCACGATGCCCCATCAAGGGCGCCGCGACCTGCGCCTCGCGCAGCGACATCAACAGTGGTCCGTGGAACGAATGCACGAGCATCTCGATGGCCGCGTTGTGCGTGCACGCGGCCACGCGGACATGGAACGCGGCCGACATCGGCATTCCGTACTCGCCGTTGCGCAGCGCGGCCTGGTGCTGTGCCACCATTTCCCGCAGTTCGGTCAGGTCCTGCTCGGTCGCGCGTTCGACGACCAGCGGGATGATGCCCACCTCGAACACCTGGCGCGCCTCGGTCACCTCGCCCGCAGTCAACGGCGACAGGCTGATCAGGTCGGCGAGACCGGAACCGAGTTTCGTCGACGACGGCGACGTGACGACCGCTCCACCGCGAGCGCCGACCCGGATCTCGATGAGTCCGCCGGCCTCGAGCACGCGCATGGCCTCCCGGATGGTGACCCGGCTGACGCCCATGCGCTCGCCCAGATCGCGCTCGCTCGGCAACCGGTCGCCTGGCCGAAGTTGTTCGCTACGAATGAGTCCACGGATCTGGTCGACGATCGCCTCGGACATGCGGTTGGACGACACGGCTGTATACAGATCGCCATTGGCGCGCGGGGCGACTTTCGCGGCGGTCCTCGTCGGGTCACTCACGGCGCAATGTTCTCACAATCCCGCGATATGTACACGGACCGACTCAACAGATGGCCGATCAACTGGCTGTTCAGAGCGCCAGACGATCCTAGAGTCTAAAGGTCTGATGACTAGTCCACTAGAGTGCACAACGATGGCCGCACAGGAGAGGACCCGACCGTGGCGAATGATCAACCCA
>DASQPR010000179.1:0-5585 GCA_035643815.1 Micromonosporaceae bacterium
GCCGATGTGGGCCACACCGTGGAACGGCAACAGGTGGTGCTCACAGAGCGAAAAGACCTCGATGTCACGGACGAGCACGAGCTCCTCGTGGCATGACTCGAACGTCGTCGTCAGGACCTCGGCCGGATCGACGCGCAGGCCGGCAAAGAGTTCCGCGTAGGCTCGAGCCACCCGGGCCGGGGTGCGCTTCAGGCCGTCGCGGTCGGGATCCTCGCCGAGCGCAATCAGAATCTCCCGTACGGCCCGCTCGATGCGATCAAGGTCGACAGCATCGGCGACCGGTCGCCCGGTGAGTCCCCCGTTGACCAAGCGTGCGGCCAACTGATCCAGATCATTGCCGTGACGATGGTTTGGTTCGTGGAGGCTCGGTTCCGCGTCGAGGTCGGCCCGATGCACGAAGCCATCTGACCAGTAGTCTTCCGCCTCGGCGTCGGCCGACGCTCCGACGTCGCGACTCGCGCCGTCAGGTCGGGGAAACGGTGATGCGGCCGACCGGGCAACCCCGTCGGGGCTCCGATCGGCCGCGCCACCGTTAACGCTCACGCTGGCGTCCACCGTCTTCGTAGCTGGCCGAGCCGAGTACGGCCTTCGCGCCATCGGCCTCGGCCTGTTCCTTCAGCGCCTCGATCTCGCTCGGCGTCATCACTGGTGGCTGGTCGGACGCCTTGCGCTTGCCGAACGTGTGGAACGGGGCGATCGGCGGGCGCTTGATGACGCGGGCACAGATGCGGGCCATGTCGGCCTGCGTGACCGTCTCCTTCTCGATCAGTTCGAGAACGAGATTGTCGAGCACGTCGCGGTATTCGACCAGGATCTCCCAGGCCTCGTCGTGCGCCAGCTCGATCAGCCCGCGGACCTCCGCATCGATCTCGGCCGAGACCGATTCCGAGTAATCGCGCTGGTGACCCATCGTCCGGCCGAGGAACGGCTCGCCGTCATTCTGGCCGTACTTGACCGCGCCGAGCTTCGCACTCATGCCGTACTCGGTGATCATCGCGCGCGCGATCGCGGTCGCCTTCTCGATGTCGTTGCCGGCGCCGGTGGTCGGCTCGTGGTAGACGAGCTCCTCCGCCGCGCGACCACCGAGTGCGTACGCCAACGTGTCGATGAGCTCCGCCCGCGTCTGCGTGTACTTGTCCTCGGTCGGCAGCACGAGCGTGTGGCCGAGAGATCGGGCACGCGACAGGATCGTCACCTTGTGCACCGGCGCCGAGTGCGGCAAGGCCCACGCGACGAGTGCGTGACCACCCTCGTGGTACGCGGTGATCTTCTTCTCGCGATCGCTCATCACTCTTGTTCGACGGGCCGGACCGGCGACGACACGGTCGATCGATTCCTCGAGGAACTCGTTCGTGATCGCGCGCTTCTCGCTGCGTGCGGTCAGCAGAGCCGCCTCGTTGATCACGTTGGCCAGATCGGCACCCGTGAAGCCCGGTGTCCGGCGCGCGACGGCGTCAAGGTCGACGTCGGGCTGGAACGGCTTGCCCTTGGCGTGCACGCGCAGGATGGCCTTGCGGCCTTCCATGTCCGGTGTGTCGACGGCGATCTGGCGGTCGAAGCGGCCCGGGCGCAGCAGCGCCGGGTCGAGGATGTCCGGCCGGTTGGTCGCGGCGATCAGGATGACGCCGCCCTTCGTGTCGAAGCCGTCCATCTCCACCAGCAGCTGGTTCAGCGTCTGCTCGCGTTCGTCGTGGCCACCGCCAAGGCCGGCGCCTCGGTGTCGTCCGACGGCGTCGATCTCGTCCACGAACACGATGGCCGGCGCGTTCTCCTTGGCCTGCTGGAACAAGTCACGCACGCGGGAGGCACCGACACCGACGAACATCTCGACGAAGTCCGAACCGGAGATCGTGTAGAACGGCACCCCGGCCTCGCCGGCGACCGCGCGTGCGAGCAGCGTCTTGCCGGTGCCAGGCGGGCCGAACAGCAACACGCCCTTCGGAATCTTGGCGCCGAGCGCTTGGTATTTGGCCGGATTCTGGAGGAAGTCCTTGATCTCCTGGAGCTCCTCGACGGCCTCGGCGGCGCCGGCGACGTCGGCGAACGTCGTCTTCGGCGTGTCCTTGGAGATCAACTTCGCCTTGGACTTGCCGAAGTTCAACACGCGTGAGCCGCCGCCCTGCGCCTGCGACATGAAGAACAGGAGGAGAACGACGATCGCGGCGATCGGCAGGAAGTTCACCAGCACACTCAGCAGTAGGCTGCTCTTGCTGACCTTGGTGTCGACGGTCGCGTTCGCGTGCAGCTGATGATTCTGGTCGGCCGTGGTGAGCAGGCCGTACACACTGTCGATGGACAGCGCCGGGAACTGCGCTTGGATCTTGTCGGACTGGGTGCCGTCGGCGAGCTTGACCTTGCTGGCCAGGTCCAGATTGACGGTCTGTTCCTTGTCCTCGATCGTCGCCTTCTCGATGTTGCCCGGATTCGTGTTGATGACCGACAGGACGTCGGACGTCGTGGCCTGCGTGTAGCTCGGTGAGCCGGACAGCGCCCAACTGACGAGCACGACGATGCCGACGGCGACCGCGACCCAGAGAAACAGCGGCCGGCGATAGAAACGACTACGTTCCATGCGTGTTATTGAGCGCTGGTGCGCCCAGTTCCTCCAGATCAACGAGTCCTTGTTTGCCGGTCTCAACGACAAGAGCCCCACGGGTCACGACACTTGCCGGCGATGGCCGGCGGTTTGTCGCCACCTGAGGGAAGCCTCGGCTATTCGAAGGTACACCGTGACTCTGCGTGCCGTCCCCAAGGCATTACCCGCCCATGGTACGAAATGGGCGGTTCGCCGGTGCGCCTCACCGTGAATCCGTGCCTGGTCAGCGGCTGTTTGGGTGCTTTAGGGGCCACCGTACGGTCATGTCGGTCCAACCGCGCCGGCGGCGTGTTTGGCCAGTACTTGCCACCGCCTACGCCCAACGCGAAACGCGTGCCGGTCGATTGATCAGACCCGCGCGTACACCTCGGGCTTGAGAATGCCGACGTAGGGCAACTCCCGGTAGCGCTCGGCAAAGTCCAGGCCGTAGCCGACCACGAATTCGTTCGGAATGTCGAAGCCGACGTATTTCACCGGGACCTGGACCTTGATCGCGTCGGGCTTGCGGAGCAGCGCGACCACCTCGACCGAGGCGGCGGACCGGCTCGCAACGTATTTCAATAGCCAGGACAGCGTGAGGCCGGAGTCGACGATGTCCTCGACCACGATCACGTGGCGGCCGGCGATGTCGCGGTCGAGGTCTTTGAGGATCCGAACGACACCGGAGGACGTCGCGTGCTGTCCGTACGACGAGATCGCCATGAACTCCAACTCGACCGCCTGGCCCTCCTGTCCGAGCGCGCGGGCGAAGTCCGCCATGAACATCACGGCGCCCTTGAGGATGCACACCAAAAGAACGGTCGGAACGTGCGAGTAATCCGCCGCGATCTTGCGGGCCAGCTCTTCGGTCTTCTCCCGGATCTGCTCCTCCGTCACGATGACGCGTTCGATGTCGTCGGTGAACCACGTGCCGCCCACTTCGCCCATGGCACAAGACTGCCGGATCGCTCGCCGCCGATCGACGACGGGTCACCCTTGAATCCGCCACGTCGACGAATTTTGCCGGGGCCGGCGCGACTCGCCGCCTATCGGCGGATCGATGCGGATCGGCGTACGAGGCCCATTGCCTGAACGTACGGATGCTGATATACGTCTATCTATCTAACTGACAAGAAACTTTCTTGATGGTTAGCCAGCCGGGCGTGTGCAAGGCGTCGGGGGTACGCCGATGCGTAGCGCAGCCGCGAGGCGTGCTGCGTTTCGCGCGCGCCGGTGTCCATCCGTGTTCCACGGTCGTGCGATCGCATCCGATCGCCGTACACAAGGAGGACATGCATGCGACGTCATCGAACCGTCGCGCTCGCGAGTGCCGCCGCGATCACCGTCGGCGCCGCCGCTGTCGCGGCCACAGTGCTGGGCACCCCCGCCAGCGGTGCGACGCTCACGAGCAACTGGTACGGCTCCGCGCCGTACGTTATGCCGCTCGACAACAACCCGCCCGACCTCGGTCAGGTCATGGCGGCGAGCGGACAGAAGGCCTTCGAGCTGGCGTTCATTCTGGCGCCCAATGCCGGCGGATGTAGTGCGACGTGGGACGGCACCGCGCCGGTCTCATCGGACACGGCGGTGACGGCCACCATCAACGCGGTACGCGCCGCTGGCGGTGACGTCTCCGTGTCGATCGGCGGATTCGGCGGCACGAAACTCGGCCAGACGTGCGGCACACCGGCCGCGACGGCCGCCGCTTATCAGGCCGTCGTCACGAAGTACTCGCTCAAGGCGATGGACTTCGACTTGGAGGAGCCGGAGTACGAGAACACCACGGCGGTGAACAACGAGCTCGGCGCCGCCCAGATCCTGCAGCGCAATAACCCTGGCCTGTACGTCTCAATCACAGTCCCGGGCACTACCAGCGGCACCGGCTTCTTCGGCCAGAACGTGCTGACGACGTCGAAGAACCTGGGATTCACGCCGGCCAACTTCGCCATCATGCCGTTCGATGGTGGCTTCAACGGCTCGGCATCGCAGATCTCGGCACTCGAGGCCTTCCACACGCTGCTCGTGAACACGTACGGGTGGTCGAGCACAACCGCGTACAACCACGAGGGCGTGTCCCAGATGAACGGTCGCTCGGACACCGGCGAGACGTTTACCCAGACCGACTTCCAGAACGTGCTGAGTTACGCAACGAGCCACGGCCTGTCGCGCTATACGTTCTGGGCCGTCAACCGCGACCGGCAGTGCAGTCCGCCGGACAACAACGGCACGACCTCGGGTACGTGCAGCAGCGTGGCCCAGGCCGCCTGGGACTTTACGAAGTTGACCACCCAGTTCGCCGGTGCGACGCCGCCGACGACTCCACCGACCGTACCGCCGACAACGCCACCGCCGGGCGCGTGTACCGCACCGGCCTGGACCGCGACGGCGATCTTCACCGGCGGTCAGAAGGCATCCGAGAACGGACACCAATACACGGCAAAATGGTGGACCCAGGGCGACGACCCAGCCACCCACCACGGCACCGATGACGTCTGGATCGACAACGGCACCTGCACCGGCGGTGGCACCACACCACCGACCACCGCGCCACCCACGACCCAACCGCCCACCACACCACCACCCACCACCACACCACCAACCACACCGCCACCGACCGGCACCCAACCCTGGGTCGCCAACCACGCCTACACCGTCGGCACACTCGTGACCTACGGCGGCCACACCTACAAATGCCTGCAGTCACACACATCGCTCGTCGGGTGGGAACCACCAAACGTCCCCGCCCTCTGGCAACTCGTGAGCTGATCAGGCGACGACCTGACCAAGATGCTCAGGTGGGGCGGTGCCGGCCGAGATCCGGTGCCGCCCCATCTGTAATCGCGTCAGCCTCGCACCGGCATCAACGCCGCCTGGGCGTCAGCCTCGCACCGGCATCAGCCACGAGTATTGCTACCGAGCATCATCCGATCAGTGACTGCTTGACCACTTTGCCGAGAGCATTGCGCGGTAACGAATCCACGAACACGATCCGGCGCGGCCGCTTGTGCCA
>DASQPR010000180.1:0-4458 GCA_035643815.1 Micromonosporaceae bacterium
GCCCTGGTGACGGCGCCCTGCTGACGGCGCCCTGGTGACGGCGCCCTGGTGACGGCGCCCTGGTCGGCCGGACATGGCCGCGGTCCATCGTGCGGCTCCGAGGTTGCGCCGGTACGCTGGCCTGGCTCACCCCGACCGTCAACCACAGGGACACGCCGCATGAAGATCGTTGTTACCGGTTCGATCGCTACCGATCATCTAATGCACTTCCCGGGACGGTTCGCCGACCAACTCATCGCCGATCAACTCCACAAGGTCTCGCTGTCGTTTCTCGTCGACGATCTCGTGGTTAGGCGAGGCGGCATCGCGCCGAACATCGCGTTCGGGATGGGCCAGCTCGGCCTGCGCCCGGTTCTCGTCGGATCGGTTGGTCGCGACTTCGCCGACTACCGGTCGTGGCTGGAACGCAACAACGTCGACTGCGATTCGGTATGGGTCAGCGAGACAGCGCACACGGCGCGCTTCGTCTGCACCACGGACGAGGACATGTGTCAGATCGCCTCGTTCTACGCCGGCGCGATGAGCGAGGCCCGCAACATCGAGCTGGCGCCGACGGCGGCACGCATCGGCGGCATCGATCTGGTCATCGTGAGCCCTAACGACCCGACGGCGATGACGCGGCACACGCAGGAATGCCGCGACCGTGGGTACGCGTTCGTCGCCGATCCGTCCCAGCAGCTCGCCCGCATGTCCGGAGCCGAGGTCCGTACGTTGATCGACGGCGCCGCCTACCTGCTCACCAACGACTATGAGAAGGACCTGCTCGAATCGAAGTCGGGCTACTCCGACGCCGAGGTGCTGAGCCGGGTCGGCGTGCGGGTCACCACGCTGGGCAAGCACGGAGTGCGCATCATGGGCAACGGCATCGACACGATCGAGGTGCCGATTGCCAAGGAGGTGCAGGCGTACGACCCGACCGGCGTCGGCGACGGATTCCGGGCCGGCTTCTTCTCGGCGCTGTCGTGGGGGCTTGGCCTCGAACGCGCGGCGCAGGTCGGCTCGATGCTCGCCACCTTGGTGCTGGAGACCGTCGGCACCCAGGAGTACGTGGTGACGCAGGACGAGTTCAGCAAGCGGCTCGCGGTGTCGTACGGAGACGACGCCGCCGACGAGGTCCGTGGCTTCCTCGTGCCACCGGTCAGCTGAGCCGCCGCACGTCGTAGGCGTCGCTCACCGGCGATCCGACATAGTCCTGCCCCCGCATCCGGCACCAGGCCGGGATGTCGATCGCGGCGGCCGGATCGTCGGCCAGCACACGCAACACGGTCCCGACTGGGAGCGTCGGCAATGCCCGGGCCAACTCGATGATCGGCAACGGGCAGCGCTGGCCGCGGCAGTCGAGCACGTCATGCGGGGATGACCCGGCGCCGTCGTGGTCGCTCACAGGTCGGCCACCCCGGCCTCCGCGCGCAGATCCGCTACCACCTTCGGGAGTACGGCGAGGAAGCGCGTCACGTCCTCATCGCGTACGCCGGGGTGCAGCGACACCCGGATGTTCCCGTGGGTCAGCACGCCCATCGCCGCCAGCACGTGCGACGGCCGGAGGGTGGACGCCGTACAGGCCGAGCCGGACGAGACGGCGAAGCCCTGCCGGTCGAGCGCGTGCAGCAGCGCCTCGCCGTCGGCATAGAGGCACGAGAACGTGACGATGTGCGGCACCCGATCGACCGGGTCACCGACGACCTCCACGTCCGGCACGGTGGCCGCGACCTCGGTCCGGATCCGGTCCACGAGTCCCGACAGTCGGACGCTCTCGGCCGCCGCGCCTGCCCGCACGATTCGCAGTGCGGCCGCCGCGGCGACCACGAGCGGCAGCGGCACCGTCCACGGGTCCGTACGGTCGACCGGCCACGGCCGCGCCCATCGCGTGCCTTTGCGTACGGCGAGTACGCCGACACCGGCCGGGCCACCCCACTTGACGGCACTGGCCGACGCCAACGACCACCCGGCCGACAATGGCTCCCACGGCACCGTTTGGGCCGCGTCTACGTACAGCGGGACGCCATTTGCTTCGCAGGCTGCCGCGACGGCCGCGATCGGTTGGCGCGTACCGACCTCATGGTTGGCGCTCTGTATGGCCGCGACCGCCACGCCTGGCTCGGCCAGGGCGGTGGCCAGCGCATCCAATTCGACGTGGCCGAGCCGATCGACGGCCACCTCCCGCGATGGCCCCCGTTGGGCCGCCCGCAAAACTGAGGAGTGCTCGATCGCGGAGTGGACGGTGATCGCACCGACCGTGGCGCGGGCATCGCGGACACCGTCGATGGCGAGCTGCGCGGCATGGCTGCCGGAGGCGCAGAACGCGACCTCGTCGGGCCGGGTGCCGAGGCATTCGGCGATCACGTCGCGCGCGGCGTCGAGCAACTGGGCGGCGCGGCGGGCCTCGGTGTAGAGCCGGCCAGGATCGGCCCACCCGTCATCGAGCGCCGCGGACATCGCCTGACGTGCGACCGGATGCAGCGGGGCGGCCGTCGCGGCGTCAAAATACGCGCGCGTCGTGATGTCGTTGCGCGCCGTGGGTGCCACCCCCCGACGGTATCGTCACCTTCGGTGGTCGAGCGCGCCGGCAGGCGATTGCGGCCACCCCCATGCCAGGGCGGTCGACCTTGGTCGAGTACTGTGCGAGCGTCGAGGACGCCCGGCCACGCACTGCGTCGGCGGCGGCACTGCGAAGGAGGCACCACCAGGTGGTCGCAAGGGATTCCGCACCGAAATCGGCGACGAATTCGGGCGTCCGGCGGTCGACTCGGCCGCTGCGGCGTGGTCGGCTCACTGCGCTGATCGCGCTCGCCGTGACAACGGGCTTCGCCCTGTCCGGCTGCTCGATCAACCAGGCGTTTTCCTTCGGCTGGCCACAGGGCATCACCGCGCAGGCCCGTCGGATGCACGGACTGTGGATCGGCTCGACGATCGCGGCGCTCGCGGTCGGCGTCATCGTCTGGGGCCTGATCTTCTGGTGCATCATCGCCTACCGAAAGCGGAAGACCGACACCGAGCTGCCGTTGCAAACCCGATACAACCTGCCGATCGAGCTCGTCTACACGGTTATCCCGTTCCTGATCATCGCGGTGCTGTTCTTCTACACCGCGCGCGACGAGACGTACGTCGACAAGATCAGCAAGAACCCGGACGTGACGGTCGCCGTGACCGCGTTCAAGTGGAACTGGCAGTTCACGTACGAAGGCACCCAGAATGTCGACCCGTCGGGCCAGCAGGTCACCACGATCGGTGACAGTGGCTACATCCCGGTTCTGGTCGTGCCGACCGGCGAATCTATCCTGTTCAAGGAGCACTCGCAGGATGTCATCCACTCGTTCTGGGTGCCGGCACTGCTGTTCAAGCGGGACGTGTTCCCGGGCAACGTCGTCAACCAGTTCGAGGTCACGATCGACAAGACCGGCTCGTACGTAGGCCGCTGCGCTGAGCTCTGCGGCACGTACCACTCGCAGATGAACTTCGAGATGCGCTCGGTAACGCCCGATCAATACAACCGGTTCCTCGCGGCCAAGCGGACGGGCATGAGCACGCCGCAGGCGCTCCAGTCGATCGGCGAGGCGCCGTACGCGACGACGACGTTCCCGTTCGACACGTCGCCGACGGCGAACACAGCGACACCATGACGTTCGGAGCCGACCCGACGGGACGAGCAGTAAGGGACAGACGATGAAGAGTGAATGGCGGATCTTCGGACTCGTCGCGGCGTTCCTGTTCGTCGCGTGCATTGTTTACGCCTGGTGGTCCTGGGCCTACACGAACCCGCACCACGTCGAATGGGTCGGCGTCGTCGGCCTGGTCCTTGCCGGGCTGCTGTGCACCATGTGTGGCGGCTACTTCTGGTTCGTGTCGACGCGTATTGACCTGCGTCCGGAGGACCGGGCCGAGGCGGAGATCGCGGACGGGGCCGGCGAGGTCGGCTTCTTCAGCCCGGGCAGCTACTGGCCGATCGGCATCGCGCTGTGCGCCCTGATCGCCGGCATCGGCATCGCGTATTGGACGGTCTGGGTGATCATCCTCGGCATGGTGTTCACCGTCGTCGGCGCGGCCGCGCTCGTGTTCGAGTACTACACGGGTGCCCGTCGCGGGGCACACTGACACTGAGCGTGCTTCGTTTCGCGTTGCTTCCCGAGATCTTGGGGATATCCACGTGTCCGCGACCGATTTAAGGTGGACAACCCCAAGATCATGGCACAGAGCCGTCCGGGACTCACCGCCGGCGCGTTCGCAAGGTCAGCGTTCGCTGACCGAGCCCAGGACCGGTTTGACGTCGACGATCGGCGTGCCGTCGATCGCTTCGAGATCGCGTACCCGTAGCCGCACACCGTCGACGTCGAGGACCGTCACCCGGTGCAGACCGATCGGATTCGGCCGGTCCGAGGAACGGGTGGCAAACACTCCTGTCCGCGGTCGTGACACGTCGCCGCGAGGATGCACCGCTAGCACGTCGCGGTCGGCACGATC
>DASQPR010000181.1:0-2302 GCA_035643815.1 Micromonosporaceae bacterium
ACCGGAGCAAGCGCTGTTGTGACGACCCCGGCGAGCACCGACTCCACCGCGCCGACGGCGCCCGTCGTCACCGCGACTGCAGGCGATCATTTCCTCAACGTCTCGTGGGCACCGGCCACCGACAACCACGTGGTCGCCTACTACCGGGTCTATCCGTGCCTCGTGCCGGGGTGCACCGTTCCCGGCACTGCCCACTCGTTCACCGTCCGCGGCCTGACGACCCGGACCGAGTACGACCTGCAGCTCGTCGCCGTGGACGGGGACGGCAACAGCTCGAACTTCTGGCAGGGCCTCTATCCCGTCGACACGGCCGCCGCCGGAACGACTGCGCCGTCGCAGCCGCAGCATCTGATCTCGACCGCCGGGAGCTTCGGCCACGTCACGTTGGCCTGGGCGCCGAGCACCGACGACCGCGGTGTCGCGACGTACGACGTCTACCGCAACAACCGGCTGGTCGCGCAGGTCAGCTCCAACTCCTACACCGATACGGACGTGCTCGGGGCCACCGAGTACTTCGTGCAGGCGGTCGACACCGACGGCAGCCTCTCGGCGCCCTCGGCCCGGGTCTGGTTCCCGGCGCCGTTGCGCGCCTCGAGCGACACCTCGCCCCCGTCGGCGAGCATCGGCTTGCCCGCCGACGGCGCCACCGTCTCGGGGACGGTCGAGGTCGACTCGACCGCTTCCGACGACGTCGGCGTGAGGAAGGTGGAGCTCTACGTCGACGGCGCCCTCGCGGGCACCGACACCGCCGCTCCGTACTCGTTCTCGGTCGACACGACGACGCTGGGCGACGGGCCTCACTGGCTGTTCGTCCGCGCCTACGACGCCGCCGGGAACTACGGAACCGACGGCGTGACGAGCGTGACGGTGGCGAACGGCACCAGCGATCCGACGCCGCCCACGGTGTCGATCGAGGCGCCGAGCGACGGCGCGACCGTCTCCGGCCCGGTCACGATCAGCGCCGATGCGAGCGACGGCAGCGGCGTGGGGGAGGTGCGCATCGACGTCGACGGATCGCTGCTCTGCGCCGATTCATCCGCTCCGTACACCTGCCCGTGGGACGCGACGGCGGCAGGCGACCACACGATCGAGGCCACCGCGCTCGACGACGCCGGCAACCAGGCGTCGGCGGCCGTCGACGTGACCGTCATGCCGCCGCCCGACACGACGCCTCCGGCGGTCTCGTTCGGCGCGCCCGCGGCCGGCGCGACCGTGTCGGGCACGGCGTCCGTGCAGGTGAGCGCCTCGGACGACACCGGCGTCGCGAGCGTGAGCCTCTCCCTCGACGGCGCGACTCTCGGCACGGACACGTCCGCGCCGTGGACGTTCGGCGTCGACACGACGAAGCTCCCGAACGGCGCGCACTCGCTCACCGCGACCGCATCCGACGCCGCGGGGAACCAGACGAGCGCGCAGGAATCCGTGACCGTCTTGAACAGCACCGACACGAAGGCGCCGTCGACTCCGTCCGGCGTGAAGCTCGCCGTCGCGGGGACGACCCAGGCCGCGATCTACTGGTCGCCGTCGACCGACAACGTCGGCGTTGCCGGCTACAGCGTCTACCGCGACGGCGTCCTGGTCGGCCATACGACAACGCCGAGCTACCTCGACTCCGGGCTCGCGCCGGGCTCGACCCACGCCTACACCGTGAGGGCGTTCGACGCTGCGGGCAACACCTCGGCGGCGGCCTCGAAGCTCAACGCCAAGACCGTCGCGCTTTCGAAGTCGACGAGCGCCACGGTCGCGGGCGTCGTCTACGGCTCGACGGGAAAGCCCGTCTCGAACGCCGTCGTCACCCTGATCGGGAACGGGCTGACGAAGACCGCCAAGACCAACGGCTCAGGCGTCTACCAGTTCAGCTCGCTGCCCGCGGGGACGTACGCGGTCGCCGTGTCGTCCTCGGTCCTCTCGGTCGTCGCGATCCCGTCGCAGACCATGCTCGTGGCCGGTCCTTAAGCCGGACAGGTGCGCTTGTCGCCCTGCTGGCGGCAGAGCTGCACGGGGTGGCTCGAGTTCGCCGGAGGAGCGAGCGTGCCGTTGATCGTGTAGCCGCCGGTCTCCTGGGGGCCGGCGGTCGACGACTGGACCTCGATGCCGATCGAGAAGCGGCCAGCCGGCGTCTTGGTCGCCGTGAGCTTGAGGTTCGCGTTGCCCTGGATCTCGGCCGTGCGCGTGACGGTGTTCCGTGTGCCGCCGCTCGTCGAGCGGCACGGCCGCGTGACGGTGGTGCCGCGCTGCGGCACGAGGAAGCTGAAGCCGACCTCGGCGTCGAACTTCGGGCTGAAGATCTTGACGGCGCCTC
>DASQPR010000182.1:0-3861 GCA_035643815.1 Micromonosporaceae bacterium
CTCGACACTGCGATCTCCACCCTTCACCGCCTGGGTCCCTCACCCATATTTCGGTGCGGTGCGACCAGCGGATGGGTCGCCGGCTGCGATCGTCGGCCCGATCAGGCGTCGTAGTCCACGGTAACGGTGTCGGTCGTGGGGCTGGATTGACACGTCAGCACATATCCGGCCGCGATCTCGTCCGGTTCGAGCGCATAGTTGCGGGCCATCTGGACGTGCCCGCTCGTGACCTTGGCCCGGCAGGTCGAACACACCCCGCCCTTGCAGGCGAACGGCAGCTCGGACCGCACCTTGAGCGCTGCGTCAAGCACGCGTCCGTCACGTGGCATCGTGAACGTCGACGCGCGACCGTCGAGCAGGACCGTCACCTCGGCTTCCGCCGCGGTCGGGCCGGCGTCCGCGGTGGTCGGGGTCGGTGGCGGCGTCGCGGCATCGGCCACGTGAAAGAGCTCCGTGTGTACGGCTTCGTCGGGCACGCCCCGGTCGGCCAGGACGGCCCGTACGTCGGTGACCATGCCGTACGGCCCGCAGAGGAACCATTCGTCGACGTCGTCGGCGTCCAGCAACCCGTCGACGCCGACCAGCCGGGCGAACCGGGTCGCGTCCACCCGGCCGGACAGCAGCTCGGCGTCCTGTGGTTCACGGGACAGCACATGCACGAGGTGTAGCCGGGACGGATATCGATCCTTGAGGTCGGCCAGTTCCTCGGCGAACATTACCGACCGGGCGTAGCGGTTGCCGAAGATGACGGTGAACCGGGAGCGCGGCTCGACCGCGAGACCCGTCGCGATCAGCGACAGCACGGGCGTGATGCCCGAACCGGCCGCCACCGCCGCATAGTGCCGGACGCGGTTCGATTCGAAGGCGGTGGTGAAGTGACCGAGCGGCGGCATGACGTCGATCGCGTGCCCGGCGCGCAACTCGGACGCCACGAACGCCGAGAACGAACCACCGGCCACTGCCTTGACGCCGATGCGCAGGCGACCGTGGCGGGCGAGATCGTCGGGCGTCGAGCAGATCGAGTACGAGCGCCGGATGTCCTCGCCGTCCACGAACCTTCGTACGGTCAGGTGTTGGCCGGCCCGGAACGCGTACGCCTCGCGAAGCTCGACCGGCACGACGAAAGTGATCGCGACCGCGTCGTCGACAAGGGGCGTCACGTCGGCCACTTCGAGCGCGTGGAACTGCGGGCGGCGGCGCACCGGCCGCGTGATGGTGACGGACATCAGGCGGCCAATCTGGTTCGCGACTGCGGGGCTCGCAAGCTCACTCCTCGCGCTTCACTAGTGCGCCTTGATGTGGTCGAACGGCTCCCGGCACTCGGTGCAGCGCCACAGTGACTTGCAGGCCGTTGACCCGAATCGCGACAGCTCCTCGGTGGCCGGCGAGCCGCACCGGGGGCAGCGTACGGCGATCTGCAGCAGCACCTGTCCGGGCCGCCGGACCGGCGACGGCGGGGCGATGCCGGCCGCGGCCAGCTTCGCCTTCCCGGCCTCGCTGATCCGATCGGTCGACCAGGCCGGCGACAACTCTGTGCGTACGTCGACGTCGGCCGCTCCGGCGGCTCGCGCCGCCGCCGCCACGTCGGCCCGGATGACGTCCATCGCGGGACAGCCGGCGTACGTCGGCGTGATCGTCACCGTGACGTGCCCGGCCTCGTCGACGGTCACCTCTCGCAGGATGCCGAGATCTTCGATCGTCACGACGCGGATCTCCGGGTCGACGACGTTCGTCACGGCGTCCCGGACCCGGCTGGCGTCAAGAGTTTGCGTCATCACCACGTCGCCCCCGGGTGTGCGCGGTGCAGCACCTGCATCTCGGCTAGCAGGTAGCCGAGTGCCTCCGTGTGCCGGCCGGCTCGGCCACCGGTCGGGCGCCATTCCGTCACCGGTACGTCCAGCGTTGCCTTGCGCAGCACGCCGGTCACCGTGTCGAGCCATCCGTCGCGTAACGAGGACGGGTCGACACCGATCCCGGCCGCGCCGACGTGCCGCGCGACCCGATCGGACTCGAACAGCTCGAACGTGTACGGCCACACCTCGTCGAGCGCGTCGGCCATCCGGCGGTGCGACTCGGAAGTGCCGTCGCCCAGCCGTACGGTCCAGAGCGTCGCGTGATCGAGGTGGTAGGCCGACTCCTTGACCGCCTTGGCCGCGATGCCCGCGATCCGTTGGTCGGCGCTCGATGACAGCGCCTCGTAGAGCGGGTGTTGGAATGCGGCCAGGCACAGCAGTTTCGCGATCGCGGTGGCGAAGTCGGTGTCCGACAGCTCGACCAGTTGTGCGTTGCGGAACTCGAAGTCCTGGCGCAGGTACGCGAGCGCGTCCTCGTCCCGTCCGGCCCCCTCGACCTCGCCGGCGTACGTCAAAAACAGTCGCGCCGCGCCCAGCTGATCGAGGGCGATGTTCGACAGCGCGATGTCCTGCTCCATCTCCGGCGCGCGGGCCGACCATTCACCGAGCCGCTGCGCGGTGATCAACGCGTCGTCGCCGAGCCGGAGCAGGTAGGCGACCAGCTCGCCGCCGGGCGATGCGGTCACAGGTGACCAGCGCCTTCCGGAACGTCGTAGAACGTCGGATGCCTATACACCTTGTCGGCGGCCGGATCGAAAAACGCGTCCTTCTCGTCTGGACTGGACGCGGTGATCGCGCCGGCCGGGATGACCCAGATCGACACGCCTTCCTGGCGACGCGTGTAGACATCCCGCGCATTGCGCAGTGCCATCTCGGCGTCCGGTGCGTGGAGGCTGCCGACGTGCGTGTGCGCGAGACCGCGACGCGGTCGCACGAACACCTCCCACAGTTCGCCAGCCGCCATCACGCCACCGCCACGGGCGCCGGCTCCCGCCGTACCCCCGCGTTCTGTTTTGCGGCATACGCCGTAGCCGCCTCGCGGACCCAAGCCCCGTCATCGTGGGCACGCTTGCGGTTGGCGATGCGCTCCCGGTTGCAGGGACCGTTGCCCTTGATGACCTGCAGCAGTTCGTCATAGTCGGGCTGGGTGTACGCATAATGCCCGGTCTCGTCGTCGCGGCGCAGATCCGGATCCGGCAGGTCAAGCCCGAGGACCGACGCCTGCTGGACGCACATGTCGACGAAGCGCTGGCGGAGGTCGTCATTCGAGAACCGCTTGATCTTCCAGGCCATCGACTGCTCGGAGTGGGTCGACTCGGTGTCCGGCGGCCCGAACATCGCCAGCGACGGATACCACCACCGGTTCACCGCATCTTGCGCCATCGCCCGCTGCTCGGGTGTGCCATGCGCGAGCGTGTAGAGGATCTCGTAACCCTGACGCTGGTGGAACGACTCTTCCTTGCAGACGCGGATCATTGCCCGCGCATAGGGGCCGTAGCTGCAGCGACACAGCGGCACCTGATTGACGATCGCGGCGCCGTCAACGAGCCAGCCGATAGCACCGACATCGGCCCAGCTCAGTGTCGGGTAGTTGAAGATCGACGAGTACTTCTGCCGGCCGTCGATCAGCATGTCGACCAACTCGTCCCGGTCGATGCCCAGCGTCTCCGCGGCTGCGTACAGATATAGGCCATGGCCAGCCTCGTCCTGCACCTTGGCCAGCAGGATCGCCTTGCGCTTGAGGCTCGGCGCACGGGAGATCCAGTTGCCCTCCGGCTGCATGCCGATGATCTCGGAGTGCGCGTGCTGAGCGATCTGGCGGATCAGCGTCTTGCGGTAGGCCGCCGGCATCCAGTCACGTGGCTCGACCTTCTGCTCGGCCGCCACGATCTGGTCGAAATAGGCCTGCTCTTCGCCGGTTGTGGGCGCGCCGTCGCGACCCCGGGCGGCGGCCTCGGCCAGCGCGCGCTCGGCGTCGGCGACCTGATCGAGCAGGCTCTGGTCGGGA
>DASQPR010000183.1:0-2274 GCA_035643815.1 Micromonosporaceae bacterium
CGTACGCACGAAAAGGTCGATGCCATCGACGGCGCGCACGGCGCCGCCCTTCCTCTGCAGGATGATGCCGCGCGTGATCGGGAAATGCTTCTCCAGACCGGTGACCTCGAGCAGCTTGTCGGCGGGCTCGATGCCCGGGCCCGAAGGCTGTTCGGGGACGGTTCGGGTCGACACGGTCTCTCCTTCGTTCACGCTGGTGCTACAGGCTCGGCGCGATGGCGTCGGTGAAGATCTCCCGGCGATCCGGCACCGGGATATGGCAGGCCACCGGGTGGTCGCCAGCGCCGACGACAAGCTGCGGCTCGACGGTCGTGCACGGGATGCCGTTAGTGCCCGCGAAAGCGCACCGGGGGTGGAACGAGCAGCCGGACGGCAGGTTGATCAGGCTAGGCGGCGTGCCCTTGATCGGCAGGAGGCGCTCGCGCACCTCCCGGTCGAGTCGCGGCATCGAGCCGAGCAGGCCCCAGGCGTACGGGTGCTCGGGTGCACGGAACACCGTTCGCGCCGAGCCGTACTCGACCGCCTTGCCGCCGTACATGACGAGGATGTCGTCGGCGAGCTCGGCGACCACTCCGAGGTCGTGGGTGATCATGATGACGGCCGAGCCGAATTCATTCTGCAGATCCCGGATCAGGTCGAGGATCTGAGCCTGGACGGTCACGTCGAGCGCCGTCGTCGGTTCGTCCGCGATAAGCAGGTCCGGGTTGCACACCAGCGCCATCGCGATCATGGCGCGCTGCCGCATGCCGCCGGAGAACTGGTGCGGGTAGTCGTCGATCCGCTTGTCCGGCTGGGGAATGCCGACGCGGTCGAGCATGTCGATAGCACGAGCGCGCGCGGCCTTCTTACTGACGTTGTTGTGCACCCGGTACGCCTCGACGATCTGGTGCCCGATCTTGTAGAACGGGTGCATCGAGCTCAGCGGGTCCTGGAAGATCATCGCCATCTTGTTGCCGCGCAGCCGGCGTACGTCATCCGGCGGTGCGGAAACCAGCTCCTGACCGTCCAGGTAGACCTGGCCACTTACGCGGGCGCCACCGCGGCCGCCGTGCAGGCCGAGGATGCCGAGACTGGTCACCGACTTTCCGGAACCGGATTCGCCGACGATGCCCAGCGTCTGGCCGCGTTCCAGCGCGAACGACACGCCGTCGACCGCCTTGACCACACCGTCGTCCGTCGGGAAGTGCACCGACAGATTCCGTACGTCCAGGAAGGCCGTCTTCTCGCGGTTCCCGCCCACATCGATCCAATCGTCGGTACGAGGTGGGGTCGTCGCGCCGGTCATCCGAGCCGTACCCGTGGGTCGATGACCGCGTACGCGAGGTCAACCACCAGGTTCGCGATGACGACGAAGAACGCGCCGAACAGCGTCACGCCGAGCAATTGCGGCAGGTCGGAGTTGGTCAAGGCGATCCGCGCGTAGAGGCCGAGGCCGGGCAAGGAGAACGTGCTCTCGGTCAGGATCGCGCCGCCCAGCAGCAAGCCGACGTCCAAACCGAAGATCGTGACGATGGGCGTCAACGCCGATCGCAGACCGTGTTTGATGACCACGTCGCGCTCCCGCAGGCCCTTGGCCCGGGCCGTCCGGATGTAGTCCTCGTTCATGGTTTCGAGCATGCCGGCCCGGGTTAATCGCGCGTAGCCGGCGGCGTAGAGGAAGGCGAGCGTGATCCAGGGCAAGATCAGGTCGTACGCCCACTTACCCGGATTCTGCGTGAAGGGAGTGAACGTGCTGCCCGACACCGTCCAGTGCAGCTTGTACGAGAAAATCGCCAGCGACAGCAGGCCCGTGAAGAAGATCGGCAGCGAGACGCCGGCCAGCGCAATGCTCATTGCCGCCCGGTCGAAGATGCTGCCCTTGCGCAGCGCGGACAGGACACCGGTTGCGGTGCCGGCAAGGAGCCAGATGATGGCCGCGCCGATCGCCAACGACAGCGTGACCGGAAGCCGGTTCATGAGGTCCGGCCAGACCGGGTTCTGGTTGATGAACGAGTAGCCGAAACATGGCGCCGGGCACTTCACGGTCGTCGGGCCGGTGTTGTAGGTCGAACCGACGAACAGCCCCCGAGCGAAGCGGGCGTACTGCACGTACAGCGGTTGGGTGACGCCGAGCTTGACGGCGATCGCGTGGACCTCGGCCGCGTTGGCCGTCTTGCCGACATAGCGCGACGCAAGATCGTCGGACGTGGCGCCGCCGATCCGTGGAATCAGGAAGAAGATCGCGAAGGTCACGACGCTGACCACAAACAGCATCAGCACCGCGCCGATGAGGCG
>DASQPR010000184.1:0-2767 GCA_035643815.1 Micromonosporaceae bacterium
GGAGTCGTCGATCGTTACCTTCGCACCGGTGATCCCGGTGCCCGTGGACGAGTCGGTGACCGTACCGGTGATCAGACCGTGCGGTCCCGTGGTGAACGCGGACAGACCGTTCGGGGTGCCCAGACCGGTCGGGCCGTCGTAACCCGTGCCCGCGGTGCACAGATATGTCGGCGAGCACGTGCCGTTGTTCCCGGTCGTCACATCGAAGAGGTGCGACGCGTTGGCGTAGGGGTAGCTCGACGGGTACGTGTTCGCGACCGGCGTGCCGGCGTCGGCGAAGACACTCGCGATGATGGGCGACGATGCGCTCGTACCACCGAATACGCCCCAGCCGCTGTCCTGGTAGGTGTCGTACACGGCGACACCGGTCAGCGGATCGGCGTCGGCCGACACGTCCGCCTCGGTCCGCATGTCACACCCGGTGTCGGTCTGCCAGGCCGGCTTGGCCTCGTAGATTGAGCAGCCGCTGCCCGGGCCACCGAAGGAGTTGTTCCACACGGATTCCGACCAGCCGCGCGTGCTCAGGTCAGGAAAGAGCGTGGTCCCGCCGACCGAGGTGACAAACTGCGACGCGGCCGGGTAGGACACGCCGAAGTCGTCGTCACCGGTGCTCGCGACGACCGCGACGCCGGGGTGGTTGTAGTGCGGGTCGCCGTCGGTGACCTCGGACGGGTCTTCGCCACTGCCCGGAGCGGACGTGTAGGGGCTGCCATAGCTGTTCGAGACGTACTTGGCGCCGAGTGCAACGGCCTCGTCCACCGACGCGCCAAGGTTGTCGTTGCCGTTGTCGTCGGCCTCGACCAACAGAATGTGCGCTGCCGGCGCGACGGCCGAGACCATGTCGACGTCGAGTGAAATCTCGCCGGCCCAACCCGCGTTCGGCGGTGGGTAATTCGTGCCGCCGCGCTGGTCGACCTTCCGGAAACAGCCGTTTGCCGTCGTACACGCGGCCAGACCGAATTGTGTGCGATACGTTGCCAGGTCGGACTCGGCATTGGGATCGTCGAACGCGTCGACGATCGCGACGGTCTGGCCGGCGCCGCCGTTAGCTGGCAGCGCGTAGGCACTCGATAGATCGGTCGGTCCGTAGCCGGAGACGGTCGCATTCGGCTGGATGCCCTTGTGCGCGGTGACGTCCGTCCGCTTGAGCGCGAAGCACTGCGCCGCGCCCTTCTTCGGCTGGGTGCACAGCGGTTTGACGGCGTTCTTCTTCGATACCTTCGGAGTCGCGGCCGCTGTCGTGCTGGCCGTTGTCTTTGCGGTCGTCGAGGCGGCCGTTGTGCCGGCCGATGCCGGGCTGGCCAGGCCGATCGTCACCAAAGCGGCGGCCGAGAGGGCCGCCACCAACGTTCGCGATCGTCGAAGGAGTCGTGGTGCTGTCCGGGGTAGGTGCATGGAGGTCCTTCCACAGGCACGGTTACCGGTGACATCGACGATGCTCCTGTAGGTCGTTCGTCGAGCCCCCGATGCGATCCGGCTGGATCCACTGTGGGTACCGTCGTGATTACCGACCATGCATGTCAATGGATCTATCTTGGCGGGATCCCGCCAAGTCGTATTTCCGCCGCCAACCGGCTCGGCGGCCGCCGGCAACCGGCTCGGCTGTCCGCCGCCAGCCGGCTCGGCGGCCGCTGGCTAAACGCTCACGTCGATGTGAGGCGCGCCGCGCGCGCGAACAGGTAGCGCTGCTCCGGAACGCTGGTCGTCTTGCGGGCCGCCATCAGGTACGCAGCGCGTGCGGCACCCCGATCGCCGGCCATGTCGAGCAGATGCGCCCGTACGGCGTCGATCCGGTGGTGCCCGGCCAACTGCGGGTCGGTGTCCAACGACGCCAACAGCTCGAGGCCGGCCCGCGGCCCGTGGACCATCGCGACCGCGACCACCCGGTTCAGCGTCACCATCGGGTTCGGAGCGAGCACGCTCAGCAGGTCGTACAGCGAAAGGATCTGTGGCCAATCGGTGTCGGCCGAGCGTGGCGCCTCGGCATGGACCGCGGCGATGGCCGCCTGCACCTGATACGGGCCGACCGGGCCGTGCGGCAGGGTGGCGGCGACAAGTTCCAGCCCGGCCCGGATCCCTTCGGCGTCCCAGCGCGCCCGATCCTGTTCGGTGAGCGGGACGAGTTCCCCCTCCGGGCCGGTCCGAGCCGGTCGCCGTGCCTCGGTCAGCACCATCAGCGCGAGCAGGCCGGCGACTTCGCCGTCGTCGGGCCGCAGCGCGTGTACGGCCCGCGTCAGGCGGATCGCTTCGTGGGTCAGATCGGCCCGGGCGAGCACGGTTCCGGAACTGACCGTGTAGCCCTCGTTGAAGATTAGGTAGAGCACGTGCAGGACGACGCGCAACCGGTCGCTCAATTCCGGTTCGCCCGGCAGTTCGAACCGGCTGCCCGCCCGCTTGATGGTCTGTTTGGCCCGGCTGATGCGTTGTGCCATGGTCGCCTCCGGCACGAAGTACGCCCGCGCGATCTCGGCCGTCGTCAGGCCGCCGACCGCCCGCAGCGTGAGTGCGGCCTGCGTCGGCGGTGACAACGACGGATGGCAGCACAGCATCAGCAATGTCAACGTATCGTCGCGTTCGGCCGACCGTGGGTCGTCGTCCGGTGCCGGCGCGACGAGGTCGTCGACGGGCGCCATCGCCGCCACCGTCTCCTCGCGATGTCGTCGGGAGATGTCACTACGCGCCTGATCGACGAGGCGTCGGCCGGCCACGGTGACAAGCCATGCGCGGGGGTTGTCGGGGACACCGTCGACCGGCCACTGCACGCTCG
>DASQPR010000185.1:0-2255 GCA_035643815.1 Micromonosporaceae bacterium
GCGACGACGACACCGCCGACGACCTGACCGGAGGCGGGCCGGCAGAACAGCTTCACGAATCCATCATGGATGCCGGCCATCTTCGCTCGGGCGTTGCCATCCAGCGACAACATGATCTCGCGCGCCGGCACCCGACCGCTGTCCACATCGGCCTGCGAGACGCCGACGTTCGCGAGTTCCGGATCGGTGAACACATTGGCCGCCACGGTCTTCAGGCGCAGCGGCGTGACGGCCTCACCGAGTGCGTGCCACATGGCGATCCGGCCCTGCATCGCCGCGACGCTGGCCAGCGGCAGCACGCCCGTGCAGTCGCCGGCGGCGTAGATACCCGGCACGTTCGTCCGGGAGACGCGATCGACGTGCAGGTACCCACCCGGATCGATGGTGATGCCGTACTCGGCCAGACCGAGATCGGTCGTATTCGGGATCGAGCCGACGGCGAGCAGCGCGTGCGAACCGCTGACCGTACGGCCGTCGGCCAACGTGACCTCGACGCCGTCGCCGGTCCGGCGTACGCCCGCGGCCCGCGAGTTGTTGAGGATCTCCATGCCGCGCGTGCGGAACACCCGCTCGATGGCCGTCGCGGCGTCCGCGTCCTCGTGCGGCATAACCCGGTCACGACTGGACACTAGAGTGACCGCCACACCCATGGCGAGGTAGGCCGACGCGAACTCGGCGCCAGTGACACCGGAGCCGATCACGATCAGGTGCGACGGCAGATCGGGCAGATCGTAGATCTGGCGCCACGTAAGGATCCGTTCGCCGTCGGGCATCGCGTCCGGCATCAGCCGGGGTGTGGCCCCAGTGGCGATCAGCACGGCGGTTGCGTCGATCTCGTACGGCGGGCGCTCGTCGGCGGGCACGATCTTGACGCGATGCGTGTGCCCGATCGTGTCTTCGCCCAGCCGAGCGGTGCCGGCCACGTACGTGACCCCGGCCTTGACGAGGTTCGCGTGGATGTCGGCGGACTGCGCGAGCGCGAGGCGCTTGACCCGGCCGTACACGGCGGACGCATGGACTGTCACCGCGTCGAGCCCGCCGGCCTCCACACCGAACTCCTCGGTATCCCGGTAGCCGGTCACGACGTCCGAACTCGCGATGAAGGTCTTCGACGGTACGCAGTCGGACAGCACGCACGCGCCGCCTGCACCGTCTGGATCGACGATCGTCACATCGGCGTCCAACTGTGCGGCGACCAGGGCCGCCTCGTATCCGGCAGGCCCCGCCCCGATGATCACAATGCGGTCCACGTCCGCTTCCCCCCGTCAACACGCACGTACGGCGCTGTCACGCGTACGCACTGTCACCAGCGCATCTCCGGCGCTCATGATCGACATCACGACACGCTCCTCGTATTCTCTCTCACCCGCGGAACGGACTATCGTCATCGCCGTGCGTAACTACGCCGCGTATGGCTCCAACCTCGATCCGGGTCGGATGCGGGCCTATTGTCCGCAGTCCCCGATGGTCGGCACCGGGTGGCTGGAGGGCTGGCGGCTGACCTTTGCCGGCGAGGAAGAGCTCGGCTGGGAAGGCGCGGTCACCACGATCGTCGAATCCCCCGGCGATCGCGTCTTCGTCGCCCTCTACGACGTACACGAATGGGACGCTAGCCAACTCGACGAACTCGAGGGCGTGACCTCGGGGATGTACCAGAAGCTGACCGTACGGGTGGCGGCGCTCGAAGGTGACGTGACGGCCTGGGTCTATGTGTTCGATGGCTACGAGGGCGGCCTGCCCACGTCGTGGTATCTGAGCGAGATCGTGACGGCCGCCGAACGCGCTGGTGCACCCGAGGACTATCTGAAGGAACTCCGGTCGCGTCCGACGAGGACAAGTTCGATCTAGCCAGCCGTAGCGTGGAACCGGCTGTGACACTCGACACGTCACAGCGGCATGACAACTCATCCGTTGCACCGTGGGCGCCTTTGCGCCGCCGCCGTCGGTCTCGCGCTGCTCGCCGCCGTTAGCGTCGCCGGCTGCTCCGGCGGCGGCAGCAAGAACGCCAGTTCGAGCACTTCGAGCAGCGGCCTCAGCCGATCCGGCGCTCAGGCCGGTGTGACCGGCGCCGTGCCGAACGAGGCGGCGCCTGCTCCCGGCACGGGCTCCGGGCAAAACGAAGGTCGGCCCGGCGCCGACGCGGCCGCGCCCCCGGCCAGCGGAGCGAATCCCGGCAAGGTGCCGGTGCTGCCGGCCGTCGTTCAGCGTTCGATCATCCACACCGGCGACATCACCGTACGGGTCCCCGACGTCAA
>DASQPR010000186.1:0-6468 GCA_035643815.1 Micromonosporaceae bacterium
GAACCTGCGTCTGGTCGTCTCGCTCGCCAAGCGCTACACCGGCCGCGGCATGGCCTTCCTCGACCTCATCCAAGAAGGCAACCTCGGCCTCATCCGCGCCGTGGAAAAGTTCGACTACACCAAGGGCTACAAGTTCTCCACCTACGCCACCTGGTGGATCCGCCAAGCCATCACCCGCGCCATGGCCGACCAGGCCCGCACCATCCGCATCCCCGTCCACATGGTCGAGATCATCAACCGGATGGTGCGCGTACGGCGAGATCTCGCGACCGTGCTCAACCGTGAGCCGACGGCAGCCGAGACCGCCGAGGCGATGGAGATGAACGTGGTGACGGTACTGGAACTCGTCGGCTACGACCGCGAGCCGGTGAGCCTCGACCAGGCGGTCGGCCCGGACGGCGACGGCGTACTCGGTGACTTCATCGCCACCGACGCGACGAATCGCGCCATGGCGGACACCGTTGTCGACCGGCAACTGCGGTCCGAAGTGGAGATCGTGCTCGCCACCCTCTCCCGCCGCGAACAGGAGGTCATCCGGCTGCGCTTCGGCCTCGACGACGGCCGCTCCCGCACGCTGGAGGAGGTCGGGCTCGAATTCGGCCTGTCCCGCGAGCGGATCCGTCAGATCGAGAAGACGACGTTGCTGAAGCTACGCGCGCCCGATCGGGCACACCGCCTGGAGGCGTACGCCTGCTAAGGGCGTACCCACGGCGAAGCTTGGCCCCCGCGACCGACCCACCGGTTGCGGGGGTCAATGTGTGTCGGCCTCGGAAACCTCGTCCGTGCGGGCTGTGATCGGAAAGCGCACGTGCACGACGCCGTCGGCGAATTGAGATGTCACTGCGAAACCGGCGTCGCCGAACACCCGCTGCATCGCGACGTTGCCCGGCATCACCTCGGCCACGAACTCGGTGATGCCGGCCTCCAAGGCGGCCGGCACCAGCGCACGCAGCAGCACTGGTGCGATGCCCCGACCCTGGTGGGCGTCCTCGACCACGAACGCGACCTCGGCGTCGGGACCGTCCGGTGCCAGCCGTTCGTAGCGTCCGACCGCGATCACATGGTCATCGACGAGCGCCACGAACGCTTCGCGGTCGCGGTGGTCGACGTTCGCGAACCGGTGCAGGTCGCGGGCCGGGATCCGTGGGTACGCACCGAAGTAGCGCAGATATCGCGTGCGCTCGGAGAAGCGCGAGTGCATGGCGACGATGCCCGGGGCGTCGGCCGGATCGACCGACCGGACGTGGATCGTGCCACCGTCCGCGAGCAATTCGTCGAAGTCACGCATCGCTGATCCCGTCGCTTGTGCCGGCGCACCGGCCTCAGTCGCGTGCGTCCATCGGGTCGAGCCCGAATAGTGGGAAGACCGCGTTGCGGGTGGCGAGGATCGCCCGGTCGACCGAGTCAGGCGTCGTCCCGGGCGCCCACGGCCGGTAGCCCGCCGTGCCGCCGTCCGTCATCGACCGCGGCACCGCGCGACCCGGCCGCCGTGATGCGGCGAGCGCACGCCACTCCTCCGGCGTCGCCGTGGTCGGATCGATCGGCTCACCGGTCGCGATCGCGAGCAGGTGGGTCCACGATCGCGGTACGACCTCGACCAGCGCGTACCCGCCGCCGCCGGTGGCCACCCATTTGCCGCCGCACAATTCGTCGGCGAGCGCCTTCATCGCGAGATAGCTGGCGCGCTGGCCGTCCACCGACAGTTGCAGATCGGCGAGTGGGTCGAGCCCGTGCGCGTCGGCCCCGCACTGGCTCACCAGGATCTGCGGGCGAAACGAACGCAGCACGCTGGGTACGGTCGCGTGAAACGCCCGCAGCCAGCCCTCGTCGCCGACGCCGGGCGGCAACGCGACGTTGACCGCGCTGCCGATGGCGCCCGGGCCGCCGGTCTCGGTCGCGAAGCCGGTGCCCGGGAACAACGCCAGCGGTGTCTCGTGCAGGCTGACCGTCAGCACGCGCGGATCGTCATAGAACACGGCCTGTACGCCGTCGCCGTGGTGCACGTCCACATCGACGTACGCGACGCGCTCGGCGCCGAGTTCGAGTAGCCGCATGATGGCAATGGCCGGATCGTTGTAGACGCAGAATCCGCTCGCCGCCGACGGCATCGCGTGATGGAGACCGCCGGCGACGTTGACCGCGTGTAATGCCTGACCGGTCCACACCGCCTCGGCGGCGGCCGTGGACGCGCCCGCGATCAGCGCACTGGCGTCGTGCATACCGGAAAACGTCGGGTTGTCGGGCGTGCCGAGGCCATGGCCATGGACGCGCTGGTCGGTCGACGCGGCCTTCACGACCTCGATGTAGTCCGGCGTGTGTACGGTCAGCAGCCGCGCGTCGTCGGCCGGCACCGGCTTCGCGACGGTCACGCCGGGCCGATCGAAGATCTCGAAGGCTTGCGCCAGCGCGATGGTCAACTCGACCCGGACCGGATCGAGCGGATGGTCGCCGAGGTCATAGGCGAGCAGCGCGTCGTCCCAGAGAACAAGCGTTTCGCTCGTCATGCACCCTCCCCCGTCTCGGCGGGGCCGTCTCGGTCGTCCGGATCTGTCGCGATCGGTCGCGCCGCCTCGGTCGCGATCGGTCGCGATGGATCGGTGATCCATTCGCTCCACGAACCGACGTAGAGCGCCGGCGTCGGAAGTCCGGCCACGTCCGCGGCCAGGACCGTGTGGGCGGCGGTCACGCCGGATCCGCAGTAGGCACCGAATTCGCCCGACTCGTCGATGCCGGCGCGCGCGAACCGCTCCCGGAGGTCGGCCGCCGGTCGGAACGTACCGTCAGCGTTGACCAAATCGGCGTACGGCACGTTGGCGGCGCCCGGGATGTGCCCCGCAATTGGATCGATGGGCTCGGTCTCGCCCCGGAAGCGCTCCGGTGCTCGGGCGTCGAGGAGCGCGCCTCGCCGTCCGTACGCTGCGGCCGCGTCCGCATCCAGGAGCGGGACGTGCCCCGATACGACCGTGATGTCGCCGGCCTCGCGCAGGGTCGTCTCGGTGTCGGTCTCGACCTCGATCGGGCGGCCGGCGCGCTCCCAGGCGCCGAAGCCGCCGTCGAGGACGCGTACGTCGGGGTGGCCGGCCCATCGCAGCGTCCACCACAGTCGGGCCGCCGGCATGCCGTCGCCGGCGTCGTAGACGACCACCGGCCGGCTCGCGGAGACGCCCGCCGCGCGAAGGGCGGCCTGCAGCGTGGTCACGTCGGGCAATGGATGTCGGCCGCCGGCGCCCGGCGGCCCACTCAACTCGGCATCGAGATCAATGAAAGCGGCGCGGGGAATGTGGCCCGCCCGATACTCGTTCCGGCCTGGTGGACCACCCAGCCGCCACCGTACGTCCAGCACGGTTGGCACCGCGGTAGCGCGAGCTGCGCCGGGAACGGCGGGCGGGACGATCGCGGCGGCCAGGGCCGCCACGTCGATCAGCGGGGACGCGTTATTCACGTTCTCAGTCTGGCCTACTCGCCGGGTACCATCAGCGCACAGGAGGAGCCCACGTGAACGATCTGGTCGACACCACTGAGATGTACCTGCGCACGATCCTCGAGCTCGAGGAAGAGGGTGTCACGCCACTGCGCGCCCGGATCGCCGAGCGACTCCACCAGAGCGGCCCAACGGTGAGCCAGACCGTCAACCGGATGGAGCGTGACGGGCTCGTCACCGTAGAGGGCGATCGCCATCTGCAACTCACCGATCTTGGCCGGTCGCACGCGGTCGCGGTCATGCGCAAGCATCGGCTGGCCGAGCTGCTCCTCGTGAACGTGATCGGAATGCCGTATGAGGAGGCCCACGACGAGGCCTGTCGCTGGGAACACGTCATGAGCGACGCCGTTGAGCTGCGGGTCTACGAACTGCTGGGCAAGCCGTCGCGGTCGCCCTACGGCAACCCGATTCCCGGCCTCGCGCTGATCGACCCGACCGACACCTGCGCGATCGCCTCCAGTGAGGGCGAACGCAACCTCGCCGCACCGGGTCTGGCCGGCGAGATGGTGGTCCGCCGGATCACCGAGAGTGTCCAGACCGACATCGGCATTCTGCGGCGACTCCACGAGGCCGGTGTCGATCCCGGCGCGACCATCACGGTCGCTCAGGACCGCGACGACGTGATCATCGACCGCTCAGGCGAACGGATGCGCCTGTCCCGTGACCTCGCGTCCCGGGTCTTCGTCGTCGGCGCCGCTTAGGTCGGTGCGCGGCGGCGCTGCGGCGAGCAGCGGCGCGGCGGCGAGCGTCGGTGCGTGGCGGCGCGGCGCGGCGAGCGTCGGTGTCCGGACGAGCGGCATCCGCTAAACCGTCGTCTGGTCGACGATCTTGGCTAGGCTCACCATCTTCGGCGCCAGCGCGGTTGAGACGGCCGCTGACGTACCGGTTGGAAATTCATAGCGGAAGACGATCAGCCGGTCGTTACCGGAAAGCCAGCCGACCTCGATCACCGGGCCGGCCGATTTTGTCGCACTCTTCTGCGCCTCGTACGCGATCTTGCCGAGTTCGGCGACCGACGTCGATCCCTTCGGCTTGACGTCGGCGGTGAAATCGGCCGGCGATAGCTCAGTTGCCGTGATCGACAAGGTGAGACGCGGGTAGCTGCCGGCCGACTCCTGAAGCACGCAGGAGAACGTACCGCTGGTATCGGCCGCAGCCGAGACGGTGAACGCTGTGCCAAGCTGCTTGGCCACGGTGTTGAAATCCAAAAGTAGGCACGCACCACCAGCCAACGCCGCCGGTGTCGGCGGCGCCGTCGACCGTGTCACGGACGCACGCGGTCCGGCCGCCGACGGCGTGGAGGTCGGCGTCGAGCCGTGTCCCGCGGTTGTGCAGGCGGCCGGAGCGGTCAACGCGATCATCGCGGCTAGAAGCGCGGCGGCCCGGCGCCCACGCGACTGCCGCGCGAGACGACGAAGCCTGGACAAATGCCTATCCTCCCGGGTTCGGTGCCGTCTCACCCTACGGCGCGTCCGAGCCCGGTGCGAGCCCACCCAAGCCTCGTTTATCCGCAATAGGCCATGACGATCACACGACGTACGGGCAGTGCCGGCAGCCGCGATCGCAGCAGGTGCCCCGGTTCGCGAGGAATGTTGCCGTGAGGACGAACAGACCGGTGGACGGATCGAGGTAGCCCGCTTCACCGGCGGCCACGGCATGGGCGTGCGTAGCCAAGATCTCGCAGCGGCCCGGGTGGTCCGCGGCCAGCCGATCCGGGTGCGGCTCGTTTATGCCACGGTCGGCCGGTGGCAACGAACGTGGCTCGGGCGTCGTCACCCGACGATTATCCCGACGAATATCCGGCCGTTCGTCACGGCCGGCCAAGGTCGGTCGAGTGGGCATGTGCGGTTCCACCGGCCGTACGCCAATTCGACCGAAACACACCGGTCGCGGGCTGCGTTCGAACGCGCCGATGGGCCATCATGGTCCTCATGGGCGACCTCCTTCCGCTGTTCTTCTTCGTCGACCTCGGAATCATGGTCGCTGCCCTGTTCGACTGCATCACCACCGAGTCCATCCTGGTTCGCAACCTTCCGAAGCTCGGCTGGATCGGGGTCATCCTCATCCTGTCCGGCATCGGCGGGGTCCTGTGGTTCATCGCGGGTCGTCCGACGCCGGCGGAACGGTCCGCGCTGGAGCCGCATCCCGGGCATCCGGCGGGACGTGGGCTGCGCGCGAACGAGCCACCGGACCCGATCGGTGCGGCGCGACCGTCGCCGCGAACGGTGGCCCCGGACGACGATCCGGATTTCTTGCGCAGCCTGTCCGACCAGACGCGGCGCGCCGACGAGGAGCGCTTGCGTCGGTGGGAGGCCGATTTACGGCTGCGCGAGGAGCGCCTGCGTCAGCGGGAAGACCCACCGAGCGACCCGGTCTGACGCGATCACACGACGCCGGATAGCGGCGCGCACGCGTTACTGCCGAACAGCGAGCCGAGCGCGACGAGGCTCTTCTCGATGTGCTCCCGCCGGCCCGTTGTGCGGCCTTAGGCGAGATCCTCCAAGACGCTGCAGCGCGCGTAGAAGACCGCACGCGTACGCATTCCGCCGTCATTCGCATCGACCCCGGAAGGTACACCGCCACTGTAGATCGGCACTCGTGGTGACCGCCCAAGTGTGAACACGTTGCGAATCCGCAACAGGGACCGCCGGATGAGGTCACCAGAATGACAATGGCCTATGGCTCACTCGCGTCGTCCGAGACCGATGCGGTTCGGTGTCCTCGGGTTGGCGCTGCCTGCGCTCTTCTTAACCGCCGCGTGCACCAGCTCCGGACCAAAGCACGCATCCGCCATCCCAACGCCACACCCCGCCGCGGCAGCGACTCCGGGCACGATCGCGCCGACCCCGACGCCGGCGGCCACCTGCAGCTATCGGCCATCATCCGCCGTCCTGCCGACGTGGGCGCGGACCGGATTCAGTCCGCCGTACAACGTCTGGAGACATGTGACCAGCAAGAGCGGCAACGTGGTCGGGGTCCTGTTCGAC
>DASQPR010000187.1:0-7566 GCA_035643815.1 Micromonosporaceae bacterium
GGGTTCGGGTACGTCGAGCTGGGGCTCAGCCGCGGCCTCGACGTGGACGTCTTCGCGCCCGGCCTGTCCTTCTTCTTCGACGCCCACGTCGACTTCTTCGAGGAGATCGCGAAATTCCGGGCCGCCCGCCGCATCTGGGCCCGCTGGCTGCGCGATGTGTATGGAGCAACCGACGAGAAGGCGCTCTGGCTGCGCTTTCACACGCAGACCGCCGGCGTTTCGCTCACCGCGCAGCAGCCGGTGAACAACGTCGTGCGGACCGCTGTCGAGGCGTTGGCGGCGGTGCTCGGTGGCACGAACTCCCTGCACACCAACGCACTCGACGAGACGCTGGCCTTGCCGACCGACGAAACCGCCGAGATTGCCCTGCGTACGCAGTCCGTCCTGATGGAGGAGACCGGCGTCACGAATGTGGCCGACCCGCTCGGCGGGTCTTGGTACGTCGAGGCATTGACCGACAAGATCGAGGCCGAGGCGGAGCGGATCTTCGCACGCATCCGCGACATGGGAAGGCGTGCCGGCGCCGAGCCGGACGAGGAGTCCAGGCAGTTCATGACGCCCGGCATCTTGCGCGGCATCGAGGACGGCTGGTTCATGTCCGAGATCGCCGACTCGGCCTTTACGTATCAAAAGGCGCTGGAGAGCGGCGACAAGAAGATCGTCGGGGTGAACGTCCAAACCGGTACGGTCGCCAAGGACCTTGAGATCCTGCGGATCTCGCACGAGGTCGAGATCGAGCAGAAGCGCATCCTCGGCGCCCGCAAGGCGGGCCGCGATCAGGCTGCCGTCGACGCGGCAATCGCACGCATGGTCGAAGCGGGCAAGACGGACGAAAACATGATTCCGGCGATGCTCGACGCGTGTCGGGCCGAGGCGACTCTCGGCGAGATCTGCAACGCGCTGCGCGCCGAGTGGGGCGTCTACCGCGAGCCGGCCCGTTTCTGATCGTTCCATCAGGGCGTTCGCGCCGGCGTGAGCTGACGCGGCACGGACGTCACGCAACCGCGATGCCGCGCTGAGCGTCATCACATACGTCGGGGTGCCGGAGTCGTGGCCTCCCCGGCGGCGGAGGTTGCATGTTCTCGATCGTCCTGGCGGCGCTGCGGTCGCGACGATCGTCGATGATCGCGCTGTGCCGTAATCCGCTGGCACAGTCCCATGGGCCGGTGCATGTCAGCGCGGCTGATGCGCTGGCTGCTCTGTGCGTCGGATTCGCCGCCGCCGCGCCTGGGTGCGTTGCGGCCTTCGGGCGGGGCGATCCGTCGACAGGCTTGGTGGCAGTCGCGGTCATGACGACCGCGGTCGTGGTGAGCTTCGGTTCGTCGGCGATCTTCCTCGCCCGCCGTATCCGTCGATCGGTGGCTCCATCGCCCGATCTCAGGTTGTCACGCCGGCTCCGCGGAATCCCAGGTGGATACGGTGGCTGTGTCGGTGGAGCGATATTCGGTCTCATCGTTGGAATCATCCTCGCGTCGACCACAGCGGCCGATCTTGTGCCAATCACGATCGGCCTCGGGATTGCGTCAGCCGCGGTTGCCGTGGTCGCGTGTCGGGTGGCCGCCCACGTAGGGAATCGCCACTGGACGATCGGCCTCAGTGCAGCAACCGACGGGCGGCGTGCCCGCGGCTGGCTCGTCGCCGCGGGCACGTTCGTCGTACTGGGCGTGTGCGCTCGCCACGCCGGGGCGGTCGGCGCCGATCTGGTGCCGTACATCGTCGCCGGCGCGGTCGGGTGCTGCGCCGGTGCGATGCTCCGACCGATTGCGCGGTGGATCGGGTGTCGAGCCGTACGGGTCACGGAATTCGCTCTCGACGAGCGCCCGTACGTGACGGTCGATGGCGGCGTGGGCAATGCCAGCGAGGCGACCGTACGAGACGGTGTGCGGGGCGACAACGTTGTCGACGCGTTGGCGGCCAACGCTCGGGGGACCGGCCGGTTCGTCCGAGGAACCATCGCCGCAACCGGCTACCTCGCGCGCCGACCCGATCTCGATCGCGTCGTCGCGCTGGCGGTGGCCGGCGTCGCGATCGCGGGAGCGGCGACGTTGGCGTGGACGTCGGGCGCCACGGCCCGCAGCGACCGGGCCGCCATCGAGCTAGGCGCCGACCGTGTCGTGACCGTGACGCCCGTTTCGCCGGCGCACCTCGTGGCCGACGTACGTGCGGCCGACCCGACTGGCCGATACGCCATGGCTGCCGTCGTAGCCGCGGCCACCGCGTCGGGTGGCCCGGTCGTCGCCGTCGATGGTCAGCGGCTCGGCGCCGTGGTTTCCGGCGGCGTAGGGTCCGGTCCGACCGGCAAGCAACTTGCTGCCTTGCTGCGGCCGGTGAGGCTGCAGCCGACCGAGGTAACCGGCGCCACGCTGCAACTCAACGTGATCACGTCGAGCACAGTAGGCGCCGCGGCCCGGGTCGCCGTCTTGCTCGAGACACCCGACGGGATCACCCATCGCGTCGAGTTCGGTCCCCTGCACCCGGGCGAGCACGTGTACGCGGCCGTGGCGCCGTGTCCGAATGGGTGCACCGTCAAAGGATTCACAGTTGCCGGCGCCCTGGCGCCGGCCCAGCCGGTCGTCTCGGTGATCCTGCGGGAACTCCGCCAGCGGACGCCGGACCGGGCCGTGCTCGACCCGTCCGCGTTTGCCGACGCGAGCCGGTGGCGCCCCGGCGCGATCACCTCGCCGGGCGCGCAGACGTTCGCCGTCTCCGAAGCCGGGCTGGACATCGCCGTGGCCGGCGACACGGTGCTGAGCAACGCCGGTCAGCGCAATACCACTCGTAGCACGCGGCCGATCGTTGGTGAGAGCGCCGACGCCGTGGTCTACCTCGACGCCGAGGTGCCGACATCCGCGATCACCGGACCGGAGACGGCCGCCGGCCAGCCGTACGATCTCCCGCCGGCGGGCGCCGGTGCAATCAAGGTCACCCACCTCGACTCGCCGGTGCCGGGCGTGCCGGAAGGCGGCATCCTCGTCGATCTCGCCGCTGTCGTGCCGCCGAACGCTTCCGCCACGGACGAGGTGTGGCTCGCGTCCGACGCGCCGGCGTCGCTGGTCGGCGAGCTCTCGCGCCACGGTCTGCGGGTCGTCGCGCGAACGTCGACGGGAGCCCGCGAGGCGCTCTACGCCGACCAGCCGGCGGTCACAGTCGCGCGGTTCCAGCTGCTGGCCGGGATCATCGTGTTGTGCTGTGCGGCACTGCTCGTCGGCGCCGTCACGCGGGCACATCGTGGCGCCCGTACCGTGGCGAGGGGTGTTGGTCTTGCCATTGGAGTCTGGACGGCTGGCATAGCTGGAGCGCTCGTCGCGCGGCACGCCGGGCCTGACTTTGCGACCGGGTTCGTCGATGGCTGGGCGCGTGTGCCGCCGCCGCCGCTGGTGGGCGGCGTGCCCTTCGCGGAATTCGCGCTGGCGAGTGGCCTCGTGCTCGCGGCGGCGGTGGCGGCGATCGGCGCCCGCCACCGACCGCGGCTGGGTGTGGTCAACCCGCCCGGTCCAGCCCGTCCGCTCGACGGTCGGGTGGATGCCGGCGGCGCTGATCGCCGCGATCTCGCCGTCGGCGGAGCACACGGGACGGCGTCCGCGACGTGACGGGTGAGGTCCCGCTCACGGGTCTCCTCGCCGCCCGGGCGGACGTGCCAAACTAGGTAACCATGAGCGACCCGCGTAACACTCCGTCGATCTTCACCCGTGGTGCCGTCGATCTCGGCTCGCTGCGCGCGGCGCCCCCGCCCGCACCGTCCAACGGGTCGGCGGCGGCGCCGTCGTCGGGCGCCGGAGCGCCGGGCGAGCCCAGCTTCCGGGATCAGTCGATGGTCATCGATGTTACCGAAGCCACGTTCGCCGACGACGTCGTGCAGCGATCGATGACGACGCCGGTCGTGATCGACTTCTGGGCCGAGTGGTGCGAGCCATGTAAGCAGCTTTCTCCGGTGCTGGAACGACTCGCAGCCGAAGGCGGCGGCGCCTGGGTGCTCGCCAAGATTGACGTGGACGCGAATCCCCGCATCGCCCAAATGTTCCGGGTACAAAGCATCCCGACCGTGTACGCGGTGGTGGGCGGCCAGCCGGTCGACGCGTTCAACGGCGTGATCCCGGAGGCCCAACTCCGTCAGTGGCTCGCCGCGGTGTTGCAGGCAGGTGGGGTCGCCGTCGAGCAGCCGGCGGATCCTCGCTTCGAGGCCGCCGACGACGCCCTGGTGAACGGCGATCTCGAGGCGGCCGAGGCGGCGTACAAGAAGATCCTCGCTGACGCGCCGGCCGATTCGGTCGCCGAGGCCGGCCTCGCCCAGGTCGGATTGCTGCGACGGGTCGAGGGCAAGGATCCGGCCGTGGTGCTAGCCGCCGCCGACACCGCGCCCGACGATGTAGAAGCGCAGGGTCTCGCGGCCGACATCGAAGTCCTCTCGGGCGACGCCGACAAGGCTTATTCGCGGCTGGTCGAGCTGGTCCGGCGGACGTCCGGCCCGGAGCGCGACGCCGCGCGATCGCATCTGGTCTCTCTGTTTACGGTGGCCGGCCCCGACGATCCGGCGGTGGTCTCGGCGCGCCGCGCCTTGGCCAGCGCGCTGTTCTGACGGGTGACGGCGATGCGCCGGATCGCTGTCCTCGACGCACCGTCCAACCTCGGACTGCGTCCACCCACTCCGACGTCGGTGCCTGGTTGTGCCAAGGCGCCCGGCGCGCTGCGTGACCAGGGTCTGCTGGCTCGCCTGCACGCGCGCGACGCCGGCTGCCTGACACCGGCACGGTACGACCCCGGTGATTGGCGGCCGGGCGACGGGGTCTGCCATGCCGCCGAGATCGCCGACTACGCGATCCGGCTGGCCGACCGGATCGGTGCCATCGTCGATGCCGGCGAGTTTCCGGTCGTCCTCGGCGGCGACTGCTCGATCCTGGTCGGATCGGCTCTCGCCATCCGCCGTCGGGCGATCGCCGAGGAGCTGCCGTTCGGGCTCGTGTACATCGACGGCCACTCCGACTTCCGTCATCCGGGTAATGCGTCCTACGTCGGTGCGGCCGCCGGCGAGGATCTCGCGCTCGCCACCGGCCGTGGCCAACCCGACCTCACCGACATCGACAGCCTGCGGCCGTACGTGCGGGACACCGACGTCGTGCTGCTCGGCGTACGCCCGCAGGACGACTACCGGCTCGACCTCCAGGCGGCCGGGATCACCATGCGAGCCGTCCCGCAGTTGCGGGCCGAAGGCGCCGGTCGTACGGCGGCCTGGGCGCGCGATCAGCTTGCCGACTGCCTCGGGTTCTGGGTGCATGTGGACGTCGACGTGCTCGACCCAGCCGTCATGCCGGCGGTCGACGCGCCGAGCCCGGGCGGCATCGCGTACGCGGAACTCGAGCTGCTCATCGCCGGGCTGGTCGCGTCGCCGTCGTGTGTCGGGATCGAGATCACCGTCTTCGATCCGGATTACGACCCGGACGGTGTGCATGCGCGTGATGTCGCGGACACGCTCGTCGCCGGGCTCGCCCCGCTCGTACACGACGACGCGGCCGAGCCGGCGCCGTCCATTGTCATGCCGGCACAGCGCAGCGCGCCGACTGATGCGGAGATCGGCGCACTCGGCGACGTTTGAGGTTCACGGCGCGGCGCCGGTGCGTTGGCGACGTGTTCAGTGCGGCCGCAACGTGCCGCCTTGCGAGGTCGCGGCCGACCAGCGGCATGGCTAGTGCAGCGCGGTCAGGAACGTCTTCGCGATCGGTACAGCGGCTGTGGTGCTGAGGCCACCGTTCTCTACGAACACGGCAAAGGCGATGTCACCCTGGTAGCCGATGAACCACGAGTGCGAGTCGTGCGGGTCGTTGTTGTATTCCGCGGTGCCGGTCTTGCCAAAGACCGGGCCGCCCGCGATGCCGTTGCACGGTGTCGCCGTGCCGGACGTGACGACGGCTCGCATCATCTTCTTCATCGACGCGACAGTCGATGCTTTCAACGGCGTGCCGGCGGCGGCGTTGCTTGTCACCGCCGGGTTCGTGACGACGGTCGGCGCGATCCAGTGGCCGCGCGCGGCCGCGCCGACGGCACTCATGAGGGCGACCGGGCTGACGAGGGTCTTACCCTGCCCGAAGGCGGCGGCCGCCTGGTCGACCGGCGAGCCGTCCGCCCCGACCGATCCGGTGAAGGTGTCGACGCCGACCGACCACTTCCCGCCGATGCCGAGCTGGGCCGCTGTCGATTGCAGACCGTTCGGCCCGAGCTTTGGAGCCAGCGACGCGAATGCGGTGTTGCATGAACGCGCGTAGTCGGTCAGCAGCGGCACCTTGCCGAACGCCTCGCCGCCGTCGTTCATGAACGTCCGGCCGTCGACAACGAGTTGCTTGGGGCAGTTCACTACCGAGGCGGTCGACTCCTGGCCGGATTCGAGCACATTCGTCGCTGTCACCGTCTTGAACGTCGAGCCCGGTGGCACCTGTGCTTGTAGCGCGAGGTCGTATCCGGCCGCTCCCGGCCCGTTTGCGACGGCAAGGACCGCGCCGGTGCTGATCCGCATCGCGATGATCGCTGCCGGCTTCGTCTCCTTCGCCAGCGCGTGATCCGCGGCATTCTGGGTCGCCACGTCGATGCTCGTCTGCACCGGCCGGCCGGCCACTGGCGCGATCTTGTACAGGACCTTGTCCGGGTTTTGTGAGCCATCGGCTTGCTGGCCGAGACCGGGAATCACCACATCCACGCCGGCCTTGCCACCTAATACGTCGTCGTACTGCTGCTGAATACCGCCGAAGCCGACCTGATCGGTGATCGCGTACTTCCCGGGGTTGGCGTCCATCCGATCTTTGGTCACGGGTCCCACCGTGCCGAGCAGGGCTCGGGCAAACGTCGAGGTCGGCGCGAGCTGCTGTGTCTCCTCGGCGAAGACCGTGCCGGGCAGCTCATGGATCTGCGACCTGATCTTCTCGTACACGTTTTTGCGCAGGGTGACGACCGTGACAAACGCGTCCGGCTTGGCCGCCTTCACCTGTGCCGGCAGGGCGGCCAGCGATATGTCGACGTTGACCGACTTGAAGGCCTTCGTAAGCGCGGCGGCGAGCGTGGTGATGTTCTTGACCCGGTTTGGCTCGACGCCGACGGCCACCACCGGTTGCGCCGTGACGATGGCCTTGCCGTTGCGGTCGAGGATCGCTCCGCGGTCGGGCGCGAGGGTGTGCACCCGCAGCGTGTCCTCGGCCGTCAGGTGCGGCTCGACCACCGACGGCGACCACTCGATCTCCCACGACTTCGGGCTGTCCTTGACACCATCGTCGACGAGCCGCATCTTCAGCGCCGTTTGATAGGTCCACCGCACCGTCGCGGTGATCGGCCACGACACGGAAATCGTGTCCGTCGCGGTCTCGCCGGTCACCCGCGGCTTGGCTGGTTTGAAACTCGGGATGGCGTGCGAGAGATCGCCGGTCAGTTTCGTAATCTGGGCCGCCACCGTCGTGTTGTCGATCGGCTCGCCCTTCGGATCCACGAATTGGACCGGTGGGTCAAACGTGTGGGACGTCCAGCCATGGAGAAATGTCTCAACGGCGGCGGACGCGTCCGGCGTCTTCGGTTTGCTCGAGCAGGCGC
>DASQPR010000188.1:0-4388 GCA_035643815.1 Micromonosporaceae bacterium
CAGCCCCTGGTGGTGGCGCTGACCCAGGCCCGCGGCCTGTCCATCGTCCACGAGACCGTGTACGAGCAGCGGCTGGGCTACACCGACGCGCTCAACCAGATGGGCGCGACGATCCAGGTCTACCGCGACTGCCTGGGCGGCACCCCGTGCCGGTTCGGCCGCCGCAACTTCAAGCACTCGGCGGTCATCGCCGGTCCCAGCAAGCTGCACGCCGCCGACCTGGTTATCCCCGATCTCCGGGGCGGGTTCAGCCACCTGATCGCGGCGCTGGCCGCCGAGGGCACCTCGCACGTGTACGGCGTCGATCTGATCAACCGAGGCTACGAGGACTTCGAAGCCAAGCTGGGCGCGCTCGGCGCCCATGCCGAACGCCTCGACGGTTCGATCTAGCCGCGCCTGCCGGCAACGTTCTCGAGGCTGCCCGCAAGATCGGCGCTGACCGACGAGGCGACAACCGGCCCGCGTCGGCTACCCTTCACTGGTGCCCACGCTGTTTCGCCGCAAATCCACCGCCTCCGTGATCGAGCAAACCGACACGGACGAGGCGGTCGTCACCGAGCGCCAGACCCGGTCGTACACACCGAGCAAGCGTGAGCAGGGCGTGGCCACGCCACGCCGCGGCAGCGCCAACCTACGCCGGCCCGGCGCTCCGGCGACGGCTCGCAGCACCGATACGAAGGCGACCGCGCGCCAGCGGCGCACCGAAGAACGCAGCGCCATGATGGCCGGCGAAGAGTGGGCACTGCTCCCCCGTGACAAGGGCCCGGCCAAGCGCATCGTGCGTGACGTCGTCGACTCCCGCCGCAATCTGGGCTCGCTCGTCTTCGGCGTGCTGATCGTGATCGTCGTGCTGTCGCTCGCGAGCCCGGCCCTCGCGTCGCTGGCCGATCTCGTCTTCCTCTTCCTGATCGTGCTGGTCGCGATCGACTCGGTGCTGCTCACGCGACGGATTAAGAAAGTCGTCACCGAGCGCCTGCCCAAGGAGACGCCGAACTGGCGCAAGCTCTACGGCTACGGCATCCTCCGCTCGACCAGCTTCCGGTTCATGCGCGCGCCCCGACCCCAGCTCAAGCCGGGCCAGAAGTTCTGACCCCCACGCTCGCGCGACGCCATACTCGCTAACAATCCCCATCCCGCGCCGCGACCGAGCCAACCCTCGGCTACACCCGTGCGCGCCGGGCTCGCACCGGTTGCGCTCGACCATCCGCCGGTACGGTGACCTCTCGGCACCATGACACCGGGCGAGAGGCGACGCTGTGCGGATCGGATACGTACTGCCGATGGGCGATGACACGCGACCCGCAGTGCCGGCGAGCGCGACCGAGATCCTCGATCTGGCCGACGCGGTCGAGGCGGCCGGCTTTGACTCGGTCTGGACCTTCGATCACCTGTTGACGCAGGAGGACGGCCAACCGCCGGCCGGCACCTGGGAGGCGTGGACGACACTGACCGCGATCGCCGCCCGTACGCGTCGAGTCGGTCTCGGCGTGCTGGTCAGCTGTACGGGCTTCCGTGAGCCGGTCGTCACGGCGAAGATCGCGCACACGCTCAACGAGATCAGCGACGGTCGGCTGACGCTTGGACTCGGCGCCGGTTGGCACGAGCCGGAGTACACCGCGTTCGGCATCCCGTTCGACCACAAGATCGATCGATTCGCCGAGGCGATCGAGATCATCGGTGCGCTCATCCGCGACGGTCGCAGCAACTTCGCCGGCCGCTATTACCGCACCGTCAACGCGCCGTTGTTGCCGGCGGTGCCGGGTCGCACCCCACCGCCGATCCTCGTGGGCGGCCGCGGTCCCCGCATGCTGGATCTCATCGCCCAGCACGCCGACGTGTGGAACGCCGCCTGGTTCGGCGTACCGGGTGAGAAGTTCGAAGCCCAGCGCGAACGGATGCGCGAGGCATGTGCCGCGCGCGGCCGTGACCCGGAGACGCTGCAGATCAGCGTCGGGGTTTACGTCAAAGAGGATGGCGCGGACGGACCCGGCGTTCCCGGCGACCGCTCCGCCTTGACCGATGCGATCGCCGCCTGGCGGGCGGCCGGCGTCGACGAGATCCTGTTCTGGATGGATCCGCCGACGCTGCGGCGGCTCGAGACCCTCGCGACCGCCATGGCGTGACCACGAACACCATGATCCGACTGGCTTGCGGGGGTCGGCACCGGTAGCGTCAGCGGTGCACAGGGCCCACAGGGGCGCGTCGGAGGGTGGGACGACGCGCATATGTCCCGCCCATCGGAGTTCTGTGAGCACCCGTTCCGCATACCGGTTGTTGCCGCGCGTCGCCGGCCCCGGTCTTCTCGTCATTGCCTTTCTGGCCCGGCTGCCGGCCGCGATGGCGCCGCTCGGCGTCATCGTGCTGGTGTCCTCGGTCACCGGATCGTTCTCCCAAGCCGGCATCGCGACCGCCGCGCTCGGCATCGGCGCCGCTCTCGGCGGCCCGGTCACCGGATGGCTGACTGACGTCGCCGGCCAACGGACCATCGGCCTCGCCACCGCACTCGTCAACGCTTGCGCTCTGGTGGCGACCGCGTTGGTCGTCCTCGGTGGCGGCGGAGTCGTGGCCACGGCGGCGTTCGCGGCGCTGACCGGCCTCGCGTCGCCACAGGTCGGACCGCTGGCCCGCGTACGGTGGTCGGCCCTTCTCCCCAGCCGTGGACATAGCGAGTTGCTGTCGACCGCCATGGCCTACGAAGGCGGTGCCGACGAGACGTCGTACGTGGTCGGACCGGCCCTGGTCGGGTTGCTGACCCTGGTCGGGCCGCCGGTCCTTCCGCTCGCGGCCGCGGCCGCGCTCACCATCGGGGCGGCCGTACCGTTCGCGATGCACCCGACGGCGACCGCCGGCCGCCGCCGTTCGCGACACACCGCCACCTCACCGGCCGGCACCTCGCGGCCCTCCACCTCACCGTCGGGATCGGCACCGTCTGGCTCGGCGCCGTTGCCGGTGGCCGCGCTGGTGGTGCTCGGCATCGTGATGACCGCCATCGGTCTCGTGTTCGGCGCGACGCAGACCGGAATCACCGCGCTCGCCGAGGCCTCCGGACACGCCGGAGTCGCTGGCTTGATCTACTCGGTGCTCGGCGTCGGCAGTGCGACCGCGGGCCTCGCGACCGCCTGGCTGCCCGGCCGATTCACGCTCGACCGGCGGCTGTCCGCGTTCGCGGCCCTGCTGTTCGCCGGCGCGTTGGGGCTCCTGGCGATCCGGGGTGCGGTCGTGGCCTCAATCGCGATGCTGATCCTCGGCGTGGCCGTGGCGCCGCTTCTCGTCACCGCGTACGCCGTCGCGGAGCGGATCGCACCGCCAGCCCGGATGGCCACCGTGATCACGTTGTTGGCCAGCGGCACCGTCGCGGGAGTGGCCCTCGGTGCCGGGGCGGCCGGACCGCTGGCGCAGGCGTACGGCTACCCGGCCGCACTCGCTGTGCCGGCCTTCGCCGGCGCGCTCGCGCTCCTCGCCGGCATGGCGGGCCGGCGGTCGATCGCGGCGGCGCTCGAATCCGCCGCTCGGCGGCGCGAGATCATCGCGACGAACCTAGCGGCAGAGCCCGTCTGCGGCGGCGACCCGCGGCCGGCGGCCGCCATCGTGGTCGCGGCCGGTCAATCGCGGTAGATCCGCGCGACGACATCCTCGATGTCCGGTTCGATCACCGACAAGTCGCGCAACGACGCAACGACCGCAATGCGGGCGACCAGCGCGCCCGCGTTCGCTCCGTCCCGCAGGCCGAACTCGATCCGGCAACCGTCCGGCGAGACGTGCTCAACGGTCACCCCCGGACCGACATCGCCGATCGCGGCTGCCACCGCCTCGATCTCACTGGCCGGCGCAACGTCGCGTCGGGCCGCCGCGAGATCGATCGGTGCGTCGAGGTCGACCAGGACGCGGCGGCGCGACCGGTAGCGGGCGTGCAATTCGGCCAGGCTGCCGTCGTGCACGACGTGGCCGTGGTCGATCACCACCAGACGAGGGCAGAGCCGCTCAATGTCGGCGAGATCGTGGGTGGTGAGCATCAGCGTGGTGTCCCCGGCGGCACCGATCGTGGTGAGGAACGCCCGTACGGCCTGCTTGCTCACCACATCGAGGCCGATCGTCGGCTCGTCCAGGAACAGCACGTCCGGTCGGTGCAGCAACGCGGCCGTGATCTCGCCGCGCATCCGCTGGCCGAGCGACAGTTGCCGGACCGGTGTGGCTTCGAATTCGTCCAATCCGAGCAACGACCGGCATTCGCGCAGACGCGCCGCGTGCTCGGTGGCCGGCACGCGATAGACGTGGCGCAGCAGCTCGAACGAATCGCGCAGCGGCAGATCCCACCACAGCTGTGACCGCTGGCCGAACACGACGCCGATGCGCAGTGCCAGTCGTGTCCGCTCGGCCACCGGCCGGAG
>DASQPR010000189.1:0-4435 GCA_035643815.1 Micromonosporaceae bacterium
GATGTCGACATCGCGCTGTGCCGAGGGCGCGTCACCGCCCTGGTCGGTGAATCCGGCTCGGGCAAGTCAACGGTTGCCCGGCTGCTGGGCCAGCTCTATCCGCGCACGGCCGGCGACATCAGGTTGCACGGCACGTCCACCCGTGTTCGCGGCGGCCGCAAGTTCCGCGAGTACTGCCAGCGCGTACAAATGATCTTCCAGGACCCGTTCGCATCGTTGAATCCGGTGCATACCGTTCGGTACGACCTGACCCGAGCCCTTCGCGTCCACCACCATGCCGGTCGCGGCCACGCTGAACTGGAGACAGCGCTCGCCGAACTGCTCAACCAGGTGAGTCTGACGCCGGCCGAGCGTTACCTGTCGAAGTTCCCGCACGAGCTGTCCGGCGGCCAGCGGCAACGCGTCGCGATCGCCCGCGCCCTCGCCGCCCATCCCGAGGCGCTGCTCGCCGACGAGCCCGTGTCGATGCTCGACGTGTCGATCCGGCTCGGCGTGCTGAACCTGCTCCGCGATCTCAAGGAGCAGATGCACCTCGCGATCCTCTACATCACCCACGACATCGCCTCGGCGCGCTACTTCGCCGACGAGACCCTCGTGATGTACGCCGGCCGGATGGTCGAGGGCGGCGACAGCGAGACGGTCACGCAGTCGCCGGGCCACCCGTACACCCGCCTCCTGATTGCCTCGGCTCCCGATCCCGATCAGATCACCGGCAGCGCCGAACGGTTCGCGATCACCGACAGCGGCGAACCGCCGAGTCTCATCGACCCGCCATCCGGCTGTCGATTCCACCCCCGGTGCCCGTTCGCGATGCATCGCTGCGTAGACGAGTTGCCGCCCCGCATCGAGATCGGCGACGCGCCCGACCATTGGGCCGCGTGCTGGCTCTTCGACGCGGACACCGTCGCCGCCGACCCGCCCGGCTCGGCCGCGAACGTGCCGACCAGCGTCAACGCACCGACGTCGCCCGCGCCGGCGTCGGCGTCGGGCTCGGGGTCGCCAGTGATCCCCCAACCGAGCGCCCCGGTCGACGACGCCGGCGCCGACCCCACCGACGGAGGAGAGGCGGTGACCCGATGAGGTTCCTTGTGCAGCGCCTCGCGTTCTACGTGTTCACGGCATGGGCCGCGATCACACTCAACTTCTTCATCCCGCGCATGATCCCGGGCGACCCGGTGCTGTCGCTCGTATCCCGCTTCCAGGGTCAAATGAGCACGAAGGCGATCCACTCGCTCTACATCCTGTTCGGACTGGACAAGAAGGAGAGCCTTTGGCACCAGTACCTCGATTACTGGGGCCAGCTCTTCCACGGCGACCTCGGGCTGTCGTTCACGTTCTTCCCGACGCCGGTTTCCGAGATCCTCCGGCAGGCGCTGCCCTGGACGATCATGCTGGTCGGCGTCACCACGGTGATCAGCTTCCTCCTCGGCACGAGTCTCGGCGTCCTCGCCGGTTGGCGCCGCGGCAGTTGGGTCGACGCGGTATTGCCGGTCACCACGTTCCTCTCGTCGGTGCCGTATTTCTGGGTCGGTCTGATCCTGATCACGCTGCTCGCCGGCAACGGCGGACTTTTCCCGTCGTCGGGCGGCTTCGACCCCGGCGTCGTGCCCGGCTGGACATCCGGATTCATCGGTAGCGCTATCTATCACAGCCTGCTCCCTGCGATCACGATCGTGCTGACGTCGATGAGCGGCTGGATCCTGTCGATGCGCAACATGATGGTGACGGTCGCCGCCGAGGACTACATCACCGTCGCGCACGCCAAGGGGCTCTCCGAGCGACGAGTGATGTGGAGCTACGCGGCGCGCAACGCCTTGCTGCCCAACGTCTCCGGCTTCGCACTCGCGCTCGGTCTGGTCGTCGGAGGCGCGTTTCTCGTCGAGATCGTGTTCTCCTACCCAGGCATCGGCTACGAGTTGCTGCAGGCGGTCGGATCCAACGACTATCCGTTGCTGCAGGGGATTTTCTTGGTGATCACGCTGTCGGTGCTCGTCGCGAACCTGCTGGCCGACGTCGTCTACCTGCTGATCGATCCGCGTACCCGCAGGGAGGCCTGAGCCGTGGCAATCTCCACCACCGATCTGACGGCCGTCGCCGGCAACACCACGGTCGATCCGACCCCGCGACCCGGCCGCCGTCACTTCCGCTTCATTGCGAACCCCAAGGCCGCGATCGGGCTCGGCGTGATCCTGATCTATCTGATCTTCGCCGTGATCGGGCCGTGGGTGGCGCCGTACAACCCGGACGCACGCAGCAATGACCTGGTCAAGGCGCCGTCGGCCCATCACTGGTTCGGCACGACGCACCTTGGGCAGGACATCTTCAGCCAGGTGCTGGTCGGCACGCGGAGCGTCGTTTACGTCGGCTTCGTGGCCGGGATCGTCGCCACCGTGCTATCGATTGCGATCGGCGTCACGGCCGGCTACCTCGGTGGCGTCGTCGAGGACACACTGTCGGTCATCGCGAACGTCTTCCTCGTGATCCCCGCCCTCTTGCTCATCATCATCATCACCACCACCGTGGAGAGCGCGGGCGACGGAACGGTCGCGTTGATCATTGGGTGTACGTCGTGGGCCTGGGGCGCGCGCGTGTTGAGAGCCCAGACTCTCTCGCTCCGACATCGCGACTACGTCGAAGCGGCCCGGGCGACCGGAGAGCGGACGTGGCGGGTCGTCGGCTTCGAGATCCTGCCGAACCTGACCGCGGTCATCGCGAGCAACTTCGTCGGTACGGTTCTCTTCGCCGTGATGAGCGAGATCACGCTCGCCTTCATCGGCATCTCCGGCCAGTCGAACTGGAACTGGGGCACGATCCTTTTCTGGGCGCAGAGCCAGCAGGCACTCGATCAGGGCGCCTGGTGGTGGTTCGTGCCGGCCGGCCTGGCAATCGCGGTCCTCGGCACCGCGCTATCCCTGGTCAATTTCGGCATCGACGAGTTCGTCAACCCGCGGCTGCGCGACAGCGGCGGTCACAAGATCCGTACGCGGCGAGGGACGGCATGGATGCGGGTGGGCTTCACTCCGGTCGTCCGCGACGAGGATCTCGCCGGCCCACGGGGTCGCCGCCGCGACATCCCGGAACCCGTCGTCGAAGGCGCGAGCACGGTCAGTTTCGGCACCCGAGGAGGTGACCGGTGAGCCCAACTGTTGTGGCGCAGCGTCCGGTGCTCGAGATCAAGAACCTGAACGTCGACTACGGCTTCGGGCCTGGGGCCGTACGGGCCGTCAACGACGTGACGCTGACACTGCATCGGGGCGAGGTCCTCGGACTCGCCGGTGAAAGTGGCAGCGGCAAGTCGACGCTGGCGTACGGCCTGACGCGGCTGCTGCCGCCGCCGGGCATCGTACGTGGCGGTGAGGTTATCTATCACCCGAGCGAGGGCGACGCCTACGACGTGCTGTCGTTGAGCGACAACGAGTTGCGGGCGTTCCGCTGGGCCCAGACGTCGATCGTGTTCCAAGGCGCGATGAACTCGCTGAACCCGGTGCACAAGGTGTCCACGCAAATGATGGATGCCCTCAAGGCCCACGATCCCAAGATGCCCGGTCGGGCTCGTCTCGATCGGGCCCGGGAACTGTTGAACCTTGTCGGGATCGCGGCCGATCGCCTAGAGAGCTATCCGCACCAACTGTCCGGCGGCATGCGGCAGCGGGTGATGATCGCGATGGCACTCGCGCTGGAGCCGCAGGTTGTCATCATGGACGAGCCGACCACCGCACTCGACGTGGTGATGCAGCGGCAGATCCTCGCGCAGCTGGTCGACCTGCGCCAGCGGTTGGACTTCTCGGTGCTGTTCATCACGCATGACCTGTCGTTGCTGGTCGAGTTCTCCGACCGGATCGCGATCATGTACGGCGGGCGCATCGTCGAGGAGGCGCCGGCGGGCACGCTTTATCGCGACGCACTGCATCCCTATAGTGAAGGGCTCCTGCACTCGTTCCCGGCATTGCGTGGCGTACGGCGTGAACTCACTGGAATACCCGGTTCGCCACCCGATCTGCGCGCGATGCCGGGCGGGTGCTCGTTCCATCCACGTTGCCCGAAGGCGTTCGATCCCTGCGCGACCGACCTGCCGATGCTCGGTCAGCCTGTCGCGGCGAGCGGTGGCGGCACCGAGGCACGTTCCGTCGCATGTTGGTTGCACGACGTCCGACCCGGCCACTGATCCACCTCCAGCAGTTCATCCGATAGCCCGACACGAACACCCCAGATCCACCACAACGAGAGACTCGCCGCCGCTATGACGGCGCGGCTTCCCGGCGTACCCACGCGTCGTTGACCAGCTCGAAATCCCCGGGGCCGAAGACGGCCGCACCCCATCGATCTGGGACACCTATTGCCGGGTGCCCGGTGCCGTGGCGAACGGCGACAACGGCGACATCGCCTGCGACCACTATCACCGGATGCCGGCCGACGTCGCGATGATCGCCGAACT
>DASQPR010000190.1:0-3362 GCA_035643815.1 Micromonosporaceae bacterium
GACCACGAACGGTCCCATCGGCGTCGGCGGCAGCAGGAACCGGTGCAGGCGGCAGAGCACATTCGTGCATCGCGGCAGCGAATCCTGCATGACCGTGTCCGGCTTGCGATCGTTCACCAGTTGGTTCAGCGCCGCCTGCCGGACGAGAAGCCCCTTGACGCTGCCCGGATCGCCGGACGCCGCGGTGATCGCGGCCTGTTCGGCCGTGGCCGCCTGGCGATCTTCGGCCGCCAACGTCGCAAGTGCGTCCGCGTTGATCGCCTTCACGGCCGCGATCCGTGCGTTGACCGCGGCATCCGTCTGATCGAGCCGCACGGACAACGAGTCGACCATCTTCTGCGTCGCCGCCCGGCGTCCCTGCAGACTGTGCGAGGCGGCACCGTCGCCCCGCATGCCCGTACTCGTGACCGGCGTGCCGTCGGACAGCGTGCCGGTGAACGGCAAGCCATCACGCTCGGCCGCGGCCGCGGACTGCAGCACCTCGAGGTCCTTGCGCGCGTTCGCGAGCTGCTTAGTGATCGCCGCCGCCTGGGCATGCAGGCGTACGACGTCTGGATCGGAGGAACCGGATAGTTGCGCTCGTTGTGCCGAACGCTGCGCCGCCTGCGTCTTGGCGTCGGCCTGGATCGCGGCGATGCGCTGGGCCTGATTCTGCTGCTCGATGTAGCCGGCCCGCTGCGTGATCTCGGGCGCGAAGACCAGGAACAACACCATCTCCGCGGCGATGAAGCTGGTCGCAACGGCGAGGGCGATCCGCAGCGACGCGACGACCAGCACGCGTACGACTTCGCCGAGACGCGTAGCGACCGGATGCTTGGTTGTCACGTCGCCGTCGGTGACGTGCTGCCAGACCGAGTCGGCCGGCGCGTCTCGCAGGCTCGCGACCTGACCCCGGCTGAAGTGGTACGGGTTGAAGCTGCCCGAGACGAGCGCCCGGTCGAAGAAGAAGATCAGTGTCGCCCACACGAGACCGACCAGCACCGTGACCGGTGTGATCGTGAACCGTCCGGCCAAAAGGAAGCTCGACGCCGCGAGCCCTGAGATCGCGGCCACCAGCGCGGTCAGGATGACGAGGGTGCCCTGCACGACGAACTCTGACTGCTCGATCGGCGCGTACGCGAGGACGCGCAAATCCACACCGGACGCGAATAGCACGAACCGTCGGGCCGGCCCGGGCGACGGATTGCGTAGCTGACGCCGCACCAAGACGGGCTCCTCCGGTGGATCGGAGCCCTCCGGCTCTTCTGCCCGATGCGCCGCCGTCGACAGCCACGGCGCCGGCGACTCCGGGACGGCGAGCTCGACCGTACGGTCATTAGCGTCGGCGAGCAGCCAGGTATCCCCCGGACCGGCTCGGTCGCCCCCCGTGTCGCCGCCGACCATGACCCTCCTCCACTCGCGATGAGTGCCCCCGTGACCGGCATGACCGGCATATCCCCTTAGTGTGCCGTCCGCATGCATCCGTGTCCCGAACTCACGCACCTGGTCACGACGCCCGCAATGTCCGGTTGGGTCGGGACGGCTCGGCGGCTGCCTTGTGTACCATGTGGTACATAGGCGCGGACACGCGGCGAGAACACGTGGGAGGGATAGGCATGGGCCTGAGCAAAACGACGACGGCGAACGCCGACATTGCCCGGACATGGGCGGCGTTGACCGACGTCACGACGTGGCCGAACTGGACGAAGTCGATGACATCCGTACAGCGGTTGGACGACGGCCCGCTGCGCGTCGGCAGCCGGGCGCGCATCAAGCAGCCGCGGATGCCAGTGATGACGTGGCAGGTCGACGAGATACGCGACGGCGAGGAGTTCACTTGGTCGGCACCGGGGCCAGGCGTACGGGTCACCGGCGTTCACCGCGTGGCCGCTAACCCTGACGGGACCACACGAATCGAGTTGGAGATCCAGCAGCGCGGGCCTCTCGCCGGCATCATCGGCTGGCTCACCGTGGCCCGCAACCGTCGTTATCTGGAGTTGGAGGCGGCCGGACTGAAGGCGGCCAGCGAGGCCGGATCGGTCGGGCCCGGGGCCGCGTGACCCAGCCACCACCGGCATCGCGGCCGGAGTCCACACCGGAGGCGCCGCGTGATGCGCTGCTGCGGCGGTGCATCGAGGCGCTGTCCCGTACCGGCTTCAGCGACCTCAGCCTGCGCGAGATCGCGCAGGCCGTGGGCACCAGCCATCGGATGCTGATCTACCACTTCGGATCGCGCGATGGCCTGCTCGCCGCCGTTGTCAACGCAATCGAGGCGGAGCAGCGGACCGCGCTCGCGGAACTCTCGGCATCCAACGCCGACCTGACCGACATTTCGCGGGCATTCTGGCAGCGGATCTCCGACCCCTCGCTGGCGCCGGCCGAGCGCCTGTTCTTCGAGGTGTACGCACACGCGCTCCACGAGCGACCGTGGACCGAATCGTTCCGGTCCACGGTCATCACGGCCTGGGAGCAAACCCTTATCGAGCTTTTCACGAGCCATGGCTTCGCGACCGACGACGCGCGAAGTCGGGCCCGACTCATGCTCGCCGTCGCCCGCGGGCTCCTGCTGGATCTTTTGATTACCGGCGACCGTGACGTGCTCGAATCGGCCGGCGAACTACTCGCACCGATCATGACGCCACCACGACCGGACGTGGCGGCATCGATCACTGGCGTGCCAGCGACTCAGACTCAGGCGTAGCGCCAGTTGCGGCGCTCCTTCTCCGCTTCGTCGTCGGGCTGCAGCCAGCGCGTGTCGACGGACGCAATCATGTCCGCGGGCGAGATCGGCGCGGGCAACTGCCCGAACCGGAGCCAGCGAAACAGCTCCGCTTCCTCGTCGGTGATCAGCGAGATCTTGTTGGGGTCCTCCTCGTCGGGCTCCATATCCGGATCCTGCCGCACCCGTTTACGTGGCCGCAACGGATGCGCCAGGATCCGGCACGAGCCGCCGGCGCCGAACGGCGCCGAAGGGCGCTGACTACGCCGCCGAACGGGCCAGTCGCCGCACGGCCAACTCCGCGAGCATCGCCGCGCCATCGCCTAGGACGCTGTCGTCGAACGCGGCGCGCGGCGAGTGATTCGTCGGTGCATGTTCCGGATCGTCGGTGACGCAGGCCCCCAGGAACATGTACGACCCGGGGACCCTATCCAGCACTCGCGAGAAGTCCTCGGAACCGGTGATCGGATTCGGCATCTCAGCGAACCGCTCTTCGCCGAAGATCTCACGGGCGGTCGCCGCGACGAACTCGTACTCGGCGGCGTCGTTCGCCGTGACCGGATACTCGCCCTCGAAGTGCGCCTCGACGCGCAGCCCGTACGCGGCCGCGATCCCCTCGCACAACTCGACGGCGTACTTCGCGACCTGCTGCCGCACTTCCGGA
>DASQPR010000191.1:0-2262 GCA_035643815.1 Micromonosporaceae bacterium
CATCATCGACCGGTTCCGTTCCATGGACGTTGGCCCGGCCGCGCTGTTGACTGGCCACGTCGTCGCGAGCGTCGTGCGCAACCTGGCGTCGAGCGTGCTGGTGTTCGGCGTGGCGCTCGCGATCGGTTTCCGGCCGCATGCGAACGCCGCCCAGTGGGCCGCCGCAGTCGGCGTGTTGGTCCTGTTCATGCTGGCGGTGTCATGGTTTGCGGCGATGGTCGGCCTGTTCGCGTCGTCGCCGGAGGCGGCCAGCGGGTTCACGTTCTTCGTGATGTTCCTGCCCTACGCGTCGAGCGCGTTCGTTCCGATCGCGACGATGCCGAGCTGGTTGCACGGGTTCTCCCGCCATCAGCCGTGCACGCCGGTGATCGAGTCCATCCGTGCACTGCTCGCCGGGCACGCACCCGGTTCGAGCGCGTCGATCGCCGTCATCTGGTGCGTGGGCATCCTCGCGGTATCGGTCGCCGGATCGACGCTCGCGTTCCGCCGTCGTACGGCGGCCTGAGTCGCGGCGGGAGCCCGGCGAATCGGCGGGCCTGCCGCGACGATACGTGTCAGTAAATGCACCTCAGGTGCTGAGTAAAATGTCCACTGTGGCAAGTGGCGGACAATAGGACAACCTGTTCGGTTCCGTCGGTCGGCCGCTTCGATGTACGGTAAACACCGTCCAAGCCTGGCGCTTCCCCCGTGGCGTCAGGCTTGGCGCTATTTCGCTGCCTTGTTTGCGGCCTTGTCACTTCCGCCGTCGCCGTCGACCGGTGTCGCTGGGCGTTCTTTGCGGTCTTCCACCAGATCGATGATCGCGGCACTGATTTCCGCCGGGTATTCCTGCGGCAGCGTGAAATGGGTGGCTCGGGGCAGCGTCAGAATGCGTACGTCGGGCAGCCTATGCGCGAGCCGCTCCAGCCGCTTCGGCTTGTTCTGCCGCGATCGGCCGGCCACGACCACCAGCGTCGGCGTCAAGAAACCGGCAATCGCCGCCGCTGTTGGCCGCTTCGGCAGGGTCAGCTTCGCGCCGCGGCGCCATGTCACTGTGATCGACGAAGACCATAAGTCGAGGAACTCCGCGTCGACCGGATGCCCCTGCGTCTCCCAGCAGAAGAACCGCCGCCACCTATCGGGCGCCCGTCCGACGAACAGCGGGATCCCTCGCAGCTTGAAGCGCTGCGGCGTGGGCGACAGGCAGTCTGTCGGGTCGAGCAGGGCGAGTCGAGTGACCCGGTCCGGTGCGTGCAGGGCGTATTGCATGGATATCCACGCGCCGAGCGAGTGTGCGACGATCGCGGTTGCATCGACACCGAGTTGATCCAGGGTCTCGTCAAGCCAACGCATGAGACTGGCCCGTCCCACGAGCGGCTCGCCGTCGTCGACGCTTCGGCCGGCATCGCCGATCGTGTCGATCGCGTAGACCCGATGCTCGCGAGCGAGCGCCCCGACGACCCCGTACCAGACGGTGGACGTGGCCCGACCGCCATGCATGAGAACGATCGGCGGCGCGCCGGCCGGTCCGCACGCGTTGACGTGTGTCGTGCCGTACGGGCCACGGAGATCTAACGACTCCACGTCGACCGGCCAGCGGCCGAGAAGGGCGTCATATTTCGCGAAGTAGGCGGCGTTCGGTGTTTCGTCGACCATGATCCCTCCGCATGTTCTGTCCATCATGATTGCTTCGACGGTAAAGTATCTCGATAATCGAGATACTAATCCGCCCGGTGGCGTCATGTGAAAGAGGGTCCGGTGTGATGCAAGAGTCGGCCGCTGCGGGCCAGGCGGGTCAGGCGGGCAAGCGGCGTCATGGACGGTTCGATCCAATTTCCGAGCACGGCCCGGGCATGCAGATCATCCACGCACTGCGCGCGGTCACCGTCGAGTTGAACATGATCGGTGCCGACTTCGCGGCGTCGCACCGCCTGCACGCGACGGATCTGCGGGCGATCATCGAGTTGCTAGACGCCGAGCGCGCCGGGGCCGTCGCGACGCCGGGGTGGCTGGGGGAGCGGCTCGGACTCAACTCGGCATCGGTCACGGCGTTGGTCGACCGGCTGGAAGAACTCGGTCACGTACGTCGTCGCCGCGACCCGACCGACCGTCGACGTGTCCTGCTCGACATCACCCCGAGCGCGAAGGATCTCGGCTGGGCGTTCTTCGGGCCGCTCATGTCGGGCATCGTCGCGGCGACCTCGACGTTCGACGAAACCGAGATCAGCACCGTACGGCGGTTTCTGGAAACCGTACGCGAGGCGGCCGCGACCTATCGCGCCG
>DASQPR010000192.1:0-4378 GCA_035643815.1 Micromonosporaceae bacterium
AAGGCGCCGGCCGGGGCTCGCAAGAGCACGGCCAAGGTGGCGGCGAAGACCACATCGCGGACCACCGCGGCCAAGGCGACCACCGCCAAGGCAACGACGGCCCGCAAGACCACGGCCAAGGCGACCACTGCCAAGGCGACCACTGCCAAGGCGACGCCGGCCAAGAAGACGGTGGCCCGCAAGACGACCCCCGCGACCACGGCGCGTAAGACTGCCGCGACGAAGGCTGTCGCCAAGAAGGCACCGGCCACCAAGACGGCGGCCAAGAAGGCGCCCGCCCGCAAGGCCCGCTAACGCGGCATCCGCACGACAGCACGCAACCGGTGCCGACCCCCATGGGTCGGCACCGGTCGTGTATGGGCCGATCCACACGGAATCGGTACGAGCCCGGCCATCCCGGCGGCCGGACCCCGGAACGCTACGGCAGCAATGGATCCGCCGCGACGAGATCGTCGCCGCTGAATGTGAGAACCCAGCCCGAACCCTTCGGCGTCTTGTACGTCCTGCTCGCGATGGCGTTGGCCGGGTGCAGTTCGGCGATGAGATCCGGGATGACGCCACCCTGACTAGCGACCACGATCCGACCGGATTCGGCCACGAGAGCGCGCAGTCGGTCGGCCACCGCACTCGGCGGGGCGTCGGTCTCCTCCGCGAACACCGGGTCGGTCCGCACCGGAAGGCCGATGGGTGCGACCGTATCTACGCACCGCGTCAGCGGCGCCGCATAGACCCGCGCCGGCTTGAACACCGACAGCAATGGCGTCAGCGCAGCGACCTGCTTATGCCCCACCTCGTCCAGCGGCCGGTCGTCGTCATGACCAGCGTTCGGATCGGCCGCCCAATCCGCGCGGCTGCCGGCGTCGGCATGGCGTACGACGACGGCCAGACCGGTCACCGGAGGGAGTTCCGCGAACGCGGTCACCACCCCGCGATCGTGGGCATAGGTCAGCAGACCCATCGCGTCATGCGGCGACAGCCAGCGCAACTCGTCGACCTCGTGATCGGCGACGAACGCCGAGGACGACATCTGCTGCATGGACCAGAATTCGACGCTCTTCTCGGTATCCGGCTCACCCGTGAGATAACGCGTCGACGGCAACCGAACCTGAGGAATCGCCGTTACACCGGTCTCTTCACGGACCTCGCGGACGGCCGCGACCAACTCGTGCTCACCGCGTTCGAGCTTGCCCTTGGGCAGCGACCAGTCGTCGTACCGGTTGCGATGGATGACCGCGACCTCGACCCGACCGGCGCGGGCGCCGGAAACCCCATCGGCACGAGGGCCGGAGACGCCGCCGGCGCCGGCGATGCCGTCCGTCGCCGTGCCCAGGGCGCCACCGGAAGCGGACATCGGACGCCAGACCACGCCGCCGGCCGACCGAATGAGCCTCATCTCAACCATGCTGTCAACCGATCCTCCGTCGCGTCCGCCCACCGCCGCGGATAGTCGCGCCGGGACAAGATGACCGCGGCGCGTTCGCGTTCGATGAGCCGGCCGGCGGTAATGGCGAGGCTGTGGTTGTCGGGATCGGCGAGCGCGATGCCGAGCCATGTATCGGCCGCGATCGCGGCGTCCTGATGTGCCCCGAGCGCATCGGTGACGGCGGCGAGCGCGACGCCGAGGTCGAGCGCGGCCGAGCCGATCGCCGGGGCGGCCGCATCGGTCGCGTAACGGGCTCGCTTCGCGCGCTTGCGAACCTCATGCCATTCGTCATCCGGCGCCACCGGATCGAGTTCTCCGGCGCCCTGCACGCCGCGGCCGCCGTCGGCCAGCCGATGCCATTGGCGCGCCACCAGCCCCGGCAGGACGGCGATAGCGGGCCGCAGGGCAGTCTCGGTGAGCGGCGGCGCGGCGGCGGTCAGCACAAGCGTGTTGACCAGTCGTCGATAGCGGTCGCTGTCCAGGGCCAGATCGAGCCGGTCAAGCGCTTCTTCGTGACGTGCCACGAGTTCCGCGTCGATCCGGGCGACGGCGGCGGCATCGAGTTGACTGACCGGGTCGTGCGTGACCGTGCGCCGCAGCCGGGCCCGCAGCACCTCAGCGTCTCGGGCGGCACCTAACATCGTGCCGATCCACGCCAACTCGGTGCGCAGCGACATCACCCACGGAGCCACGAGGGGCTTGAAAGTCCACAGATCGGCGCGGAGGCGCCGGATACCCACCCGCATCTGGTGTACGGCGGTGTCGCCGTTTCCGATCGACGCGCGGAGTCGGACTAGTGGGTCATGGGTAAGCATTCGCGCGATGTCCGACCGCAGTGCGTACGTCACGACGTCAGCCGCGCTGGCGTTGCGCCCGGGCGACGTTCCGGGCGGGACTAGATCCGGCGGCCGGCGTGCCGCGTCGCCCAACGCCCGTACGTGTTTCGCGGTGAACTCGCCCGACCTCGCGCCCGTGGCGACCAGTTCCCGGGAAACTCGCCGAAGCAGTTTGGGCCGCCCAGCCTTGCGCTCGACCTCGATCTCCCGGAACGTCGTCGCGATCTGGGTGCCGTCGATCACCGCGACTCGATCGTCGGCGACCTCGGCGAGGATCCGGTCGTCGGCGTCGATGAGATCATGGCGGACACGAGTCGTGCGAATCGTGACGACAGGTTGCAGCACCGCGCCGCGGGCGTACACGGTCACGAGGCCGGCGAGATCGGCCGGGATGTGCACGGCGTCGCCGGCCCGCTCGATCTCACGGCGACTGCCCGGCACGTCGGTTGGCAGCTTCACCGTCCACGGAGCCCCATCGTCGCCGCGTCGGTATCGCAGCGAAACGCCGGCCCGCGCGAGCCTCAGGTCATCGGTGTCGTAGTACGTCGCGCGAAGCTTGACCGGCGGCCGCGTCACAACCCGACCTCCGTCGGGGAGGCAGACGCTCAGGTCGGGCAGGCTGAAACGCGCGTCAACGTCGAATTTGCGCTCCTCCTCGACCATCTCCGTGAGCCTAGACGCAGGTCAGCTGGAGCGCTCGACGATGGTGGCGAGCATCGCCTCCTGCAGGTTCGTCGCGTCCGGTGGCTTGTGCAAGATCCAGGAGGCGTCGGGCTGCAACTCGTAGGCGATCGTGTGCTCGCTCATCGCCCGGTTCAGGAATCGGTCGAGGCTCGCCTGCGCATCGGCGTCGGTCACCCGCACCAGGGCCTCGATCCGCCGGTCGAGGTTGCGGTGCATGAGGTCCGACGAGCCGATCCAGATATCCGACGCCTCGCCCATGCCGAACCGGTAGATGCGCGAGTGTTCGAGGAATCGGCCGAGGATCGAGCGGACGCGGATGTTCTCGGACAGTCCGGGCACTCCCGGCCGGAGCGAGCAGCTACTACGGATGAGCAACTCCACCCGTACGCCGGCCATGGAGGCACGGTAGAGCGCGTCGATCGTCTCCTCGTCGACGAGCGCGTTGCACTTGATCTGTACGAGGGCGGGCTGCCCCGCCTTCGCGAGGGCGGTCTCGGTCTCGATCCGGGACACGATGCCGGACCGCACACCATACGGTGCCACGAGGAGCCGACGGTACGCGGTCTGCCGGCTGTAGCCTGTCAGCATGTTGAACAGGTCGGTCAGGTCGGCGCCCACCTCGGGGTCGGCGGTGAGCAGTCCGAGATCCTCGTACGCCCGCGCGGTCTTCGGGTGGTAGTTGCCGGTGCCGATGTGGGCGTACCGACGGATCTGGTTGCCCTCCTGTCGCACGACGAGAGCGACCTTGCAATGCGTCTTCAGGCCGACGAGGCCGTAGACGACGTGGCAGCCGGCCTTCTCCAACGTCCGCGCCCAGCCGATGTTCGCCTGCTCGTCGAAGCGCGCCTTCACCTCGACGATGACGACGACCTGTTTACCGGCCTCGGCCGCGTCGACCAGCGCGTCGATCACCGGCGAGTCTCCGGACGTGCGGTAGAGCGTCTGCTTGATGGCAAGCACATTCGGGTCGCTGGCGGCCTGCTCGATGAACCGCTGCACGCTCGTCGAGAACGAGTGGTACGGGTGGTGTACGAGCACGTCTGACTCACGCAGCATGGCGAACACACTGCGGCGACCGGTCGTTTCGCCGCCGAGCAGCCGGGTCGGCTCGCTCTCCAGGAAGCGTGGATGCGTTGCGGGGACGAACGGCTGGTCCTTGAGCTCTGGCCGGTCGATGTCGTCGTGTAGCCGAGCCAACGCGGTCAGGTCGAGCACGCCGGGCACCCGGAGCACGTCGCCCGGATCCATGTCGAGCTCGCGGACGAGCAGCTCCAGGACGTGGTCGGACATGGTCGAGGCGACCTCGAGACGCACCGGCGGCCCGAACCGGCGGCGTGCGAGTTCACGTTCGAGCGCCTGCAGCAGATCCTCGTCGCGTTCGTCGTCGACCTCGAGTTCGGCGTTGCGGGTCACCCGGAACACGTGGTGCTCAACG
>DASQPR010000193.1:0-2039 GCA_035643815.1 Micromonosporaceae bacterium
GCGATCGTCCGGTCGTGGCGCCGCCGACGGTCCGCGTACGGCGTCGAAGATGGCCGGGTGGGCGAAGGAGCACAGCCGATCGGCGGTGGATGGCGTACGTGGGAAGATGCACGACTCGTCCGCGACGAGCGCCGGCAGCCACATGGACGAGATGACGTCGCGGCCCGGACGCATGGGTGACGACATGGCCGAACCCATGCCCGGCAAGGCATCCGACGCTACGGAACGGGCCGGCGACGGCGCGCATCACATGGCCGACAAGGCGGACGCGAAGCTCAACGACGCAGCCGGGCGCCGGGGCGCCAGGCCGTCGCCGAAGTCGACCGACGCGACTGACGACAGCGGCGACGCGACACCGAACGCGATGCCGCCGAACAAGAACGGGCGTCAGCAGCAGTAGGTCGCGGTCACGGCGAATTGTGCGGCGGCCCGCCGAGGCTGACGGGTCGACAGGCAGGAACGGGTCGGAGCGGTTGCTCCGGCCCGTTTGCTGTCATGTTTGCTGTCGCGTTTGCTTTTCGTGGGTGTCGGCTACCGCTCACAGTCGCCTTCGGGTTGGTCGCTAGAGCCAGCCGGACTTGCGGAACTGGCGGTAAAGGATGATCGACGCGACCAGGCTGAGGCCGAGCACCGCCGGATAGCCGTACCGCCAGTGCAGTTCCGGCATGAACTCGAAGTTCATACCGTAGATGCCGGCCACCGCGGTCCAGACGGCCGCGATACCGGCCCAGGCCGCGATCTTGCGCATGTCGTCGTTCTGGTCGACGGTGACCTGGGCGAGCCGTGCTTGGAGGATCGAGTTGAGCAGGTCGTCGAACGAGGTGACCTGGTCGACCGTTCGGCTGAGGTTGTCGTTCACGGCGCGGAAGGAGAGCTTCAACTCCACGGGTACGTCGGCGATGTGGCCACCCGCGATATCGGCGACCGGTCGCTGAAGCGGCAGCACTGCGCGCTTGAACTCGACCAGTTCCCGCTTGAACTGGTAGATGCGCTGGATCGAGCCCTGGCGGTCGGTCGCGAATACGCTGTCCTCGAGCTGGTCGATGTCGATTTCGATCTGGGCCGCCGTCGCGACGTACGAGTCGACGATGCGGTCGTAGATGCGGTGCGCGACCGCCCATGGACCCTCAGCGAGCTGTTCCGGATTGCTCTCCAGATCGGCTCGGAGCGACCGGAGCTCGCTCGGCGCGCCGTGCCGTACGGTGATCACGAAGTCACGTCCGATGAACAGCATCACGTGACCGGTCTCGACGATCTCTGACGTCTCGGTCAGCTCGCCGTGCTCGACATAGCGCGTGGTGCGCAGCGCGGCGAACGTCATCGCCGGATAGCGCTCGATCTTTGGGCGTTGATAGCCCTGCAGCGCGTCCTCCACCGGAAGTTCGTGCAGCCCGAACGTTTCGGCGATGTCTTCGAGTTCGTCGGCGCTCGGTTGATGGAGGCCGAGCCACAAGAACGCGTCCGGATCGCGGCGAGCCATTTCGAGCGCTTCGGCGTAGTTCCACGTTCCAGGCTTCCGCCGACCGTGTACGTAGATCGCGCACTCCACGATCGAGCTATGCATCGAGCCGCTGCTGTCGCTTGGATGGCGGGCCGGTGTCGTCCCGAGAATTCGCGTCATCGCGCTGAGCGCCCGGGTGAATCCCCGATGATCCCTCTGGTCCCGTTCGCGCGTCATGCTCATCACCTCCGCTCGCGCCTCAACCGCCGCGCCCGAATCGGCACGCGGGGGGCGCGTGCCGGGGGCGAAGGTTCGCCGTGACGATCGACCGGCACGATGGCCGGTCGGTGCAGCGCCGCGGGCCGCGGGGCGGCCGAGGCGTCCGGGGCAGAGGTTACCCGCTCGCAGGGCATTTGCCCCTGTCGGACGTGAGTCCGGGCGTGTGCTACCCGAGCCACATGAACCGCCGACCCCGAGGGAGCACATGAGCCTGGAGGCGGGCTGACGAGCAGCTACGGCATCAGTGGAGACCTAAACAGCCAACCGCTGCCCAGCGGCCCACTTACCTTCACGGTCACACCCTGAGATCCACGGCGAC
>DASQPR010000194.1:0-5964 GCA_035643815.1 Micromonosporaceae bacterium
TATGTCGACCATCCGACACCACGCCGAGTCATCTCGGCCCATTCGCGGCGGCGTCTATTCGTCCGCGGCCCCGGTGGTCGCACCGTCGACATCGTCGTCAGGCTCAGTGCTCGTCGGCTCAGCTACATCCAGCCCAGCACGATCCGGCCCAGCGCTCGCCGGCTCGTCATCGCCGGGCTCGTCGTCGTGCGGCACGGACTCCGGCACGGAATCCGGCACATTGGAATCCGGCACATTGGAGCCCGGCGAGGCGCTTCGGGGACGGACGACACCCTGGGAATCGGCGTCAGAGCCGACCACGTCCACCCGACGACGTAGCCACCAGCCGAGCAGCGCCACCGGCATGCACGTCACGCTCAGGCCGAAGACGAGGGCCGCGACCTCGCTGGGCCAGTCCAGCACCTCCGCGGCCGCGAGGCGCCAACCCGACAACACCACGACGGGTACGCAGACGACAACGAACCCCAGCACGGCGCGACCACGCAACGCGAGCCAACCCACGGCCGCCACCGCGACGACGGCTAGCGCCAACCAATCCAGCGGCGTCTGGGCGACGGCCCAGTCCCAACCGAGAGCGAGCCACCAGACGCCGATCACCAGCGCGACGATCGCGCCGATTTCGACCGATCCGGCCGTGGACCGTCGGATCGATGCGAGCCCGCGGACCACGGCCGCACGTCTGCCACGTACGTCCACGGCTGCTACAACGATCGAATGTCATGTGGATCTACGGCTGCGGCGTGCCGGATTTATCCGCTCTTGCCAGAGTCGACCGAATCGGTGCCGCCGGAGTAGGCGCGGGACTCGTGGGCGCATGTGCCGATGAGACGCCGTTAGTCGACCCATGTGCCTCGGCCGGCCCGAAAACGTCGAGCGTCGCATCCCGTACGAGCGCGACGAAGAGTGCACAGGCGGCCTCGCATTGCAGGCGCCGCTGATACGTCCGGCTCGACACTGCGACCTCATCGCCGTCGAGCCGGAGTCGCCACGACCAGTCGGCACGACCGGCTCGGGCGGCCACCGCGACCGCATCCCCGATCCGGGCCTGCAAGTAGGCGACCGCCCCCAGGCAGGCGTCCAGATCGGGGTACGCCGTCGCCGAGCGCGCGACGTCACGGTTGTTTGCAGCGAGCAGCCGCCAGCACAGCGGGAGCTCCGGCGCGTCAAGATCCTCGCCGCGTAGCGGGCGACCAGGCCGGCCGCGCTGTGGAGCAACGAAGATCGTGAAGCGGGGCAAGGCCACGCGGACTCCCATTCAACCTCGGTCGTGCGACGCGAGACCGTACGGTTCACAGGTTCGCCTACGCCGGTGGCGAACCCGTAGCCAGCGGGTGAACAGATCGCCTTCTTTCGGATAAACGCGCGTCATCCGCTCGGCGCGGGAGCGTTGCGTACCGTCGGGCGAAGGGTTTCGAACGCGCCGTCCCGACTGCTAACGTCGTGGTTACCGACAAGTAACCTCGCGGGAGCGGGCATGGACGCACGTGATGTGACCGGAGTCGACAACAACGACGAGACGGACGTCGACATCGCGGTCATCGGTGCCGGCTTCGGCGGCCTCGGCGCGGCCATCCGCCTCCGGCAGGCCGGCTGGCGCGACCTGGTCGTGTTCGAGGCGGCCGACGACATCGGTGGCACCTGGCGCGACAACTCCTATCCGGGTTGCGCCTGCGACGTGCCGTCGCACCTGTACTCGTTCTCGTTCGCGCCGAATCCACTGTGGTCAAACACATATTCCGGGCAGCCTGAAATCTGGAACTACCTGCGGTCCTGCGTGGACCGCTTCGGCATCCGCCCGCATCTCCGCCTCAACACGGCCGTACGCGAGCTGGCCTGGGACGACGCCGACGGGCGCTGGCACATCGACACATCCACCGGCCGGTGGTCGGCGCGCGTGGTCATTTCGGCCGCCGGCCCGCTCTCGGACCCCGCGCTGCCCGACGTGCCCGGTCTCGCGAGCTTCACCGGGACCGTCTTTCACTCAGCGCGCTGGCGTCATGACTACGACCTCACCGGTCGCCGGGTTGCCGTGGTCGGCACCGGTGCGTCCGCGATCCAGTTCATCCCCGAAATCGCGCCGGGCGTCGAGCGGCTCACGCTCTTCCAGCGCACGCCGGCCTGGGTGATTCCCCGCCGATCGCGACCGATCCGGCGCGGTGAGCAGCGGCTCTTCAGCGTCGTTCCGCTGGCGCAGAAGACCATCCGTACCGCCGTGTTCTGGGCGCGCGAGTGGTTTGCGGTCGGCTTCCTGCGGCCACGGATGATGCGGCCGGCGCAGAAGATCGCGGCCAACCACCTCGCCAACCAGGTCCCGGACCTGCACCTGCGCGCGAAGCTGACACCCGACTACACGATGGGCTGCAAACGCGTGCTCATTTCGAGCACGTACTATCCGGCGCTCGCACGGGACAACGTGGAGGTCGTCACCGCCGGCATCCGGGCGATAGGTCCGCACGGCGTGATCTCCGCCGAAGGCGTCGAGCACGATGTCGACACGATCATATTTGGTACGGGATTCCACGTGACCGACGTACCGATCGCGAAGCATGTGCACGGGCGAAACGGAAAGCTGCTCGCGGACGCGTGGCACGAAACGATGACCGCCTACCTCGGCACGACCGTTGCCGGATTTCCGAATCTATTCCTGCTGCTCGGGCCGAACACCGGCCTCGGACACAACTCCGTCGTCTTGATGATCGAGGCGCAGCTGAAGCACGTCCTGAAGGCCCTCGATCACCTGAAGCGCAATGGTTTCCACGCGATCGAGCCGACCGAACGCGCACAGCGGGAGTTCGTCGAGCGCGTGGACGCAAAGATGCGGCCGACGGTCTGGATGCGAGGCGGCTGCCGGAGCTGGTATCTCGATGCGAGCGGGCGGAACTCGACGCTCTGGCCCGGCTTCGTGCCATCGTTCCGGCGTCTGCTCGGCCGGTTCCGCCCGGAGGCGTACGTGATGTCGAAAGCACCGGCGCCGGCGCCGGTTGGGGCGAACCGGAGCGGAGCATGACGGAGCAGCACGTGGCCGAGATCAACTTCGAGCGCCGTGGCGCCGGCGAACCTCTGGTGCTCATCCACGGCATCGGCCACCGCTGGCAGGCCTGGGAGCCGGTGCTGGACGTGCTGGCCGAAGCGCACGACGTGATCGCAATCGACCTGCCCGGATTCGGCGTGTCACCGCGACCCGTCGGCGGCATGCCGCTCTCCGTACCGGCCTTGGCGGCCTTGCTCGGTTCGTTCCTCGCCGATCTCGGCGTCGACCGCCCGCACGTGGCCGGCAACAGCCTCGGCGGCGGACTGGCACTCGAACTGGCGGCGGCCGGCATCGCGCGGTCGGCGACCGCGCTCTCCCCGGCCGGGTTCGCGACGCGAGCCGAAGCGATGCGGGCTCTGGCGATCCTTCTCGAGCTGCGTGGCACCACCTACCTGCCCGAGACCACGATCCGGCGGATCGTCGCCTCGCCGGGCGGCCGCCGGATATCGGTGGGGATGATCGTCGCTAAGCCGGCCGATCTGAGTCAGGAACGGACGGTCGGCGATGCCCTCGCGATGCGGCGCGGCAAGGGTTTCATCGCGATGGCCCGTGCGCTACACGGTTACGCGTTCGGCGGAGCGCCGGCCGTCCCAGTCACGATCGCGTGGGGCGACCGCGACCGGATCCTGATTCCGCGGCAGGCCGCCCGAGCCGAGCAGCGACTGCCGCTGGCCACCCATGTCGGGTTGGCCGGCTGCGGGCACGTACCGATGAGTGACGATCCGGAGCTGATCGCCGCGACGATCCTCGCCACGACCGGTGCGGTGGTCAGCCGGGCGTGACCGCTCCGGACGACCCCGGATCGAGAATGCGGACGAACACCAGGTCATGAATCGAGCGGCCGGACGCGACGCCGCGGCGCTCGAATTTCGTCAGCGGTCGACCGTCCGGGCGCGGCGCATAACCGTCGGTCGTGTTGCGCAGTCCGGGATCGGCCGTCAGGACGTCGAGCATCTGCTCGGCGTAGTGGACCCAGTCGGTCGCCGTGTGCAGCACGCCGCCCGGCCGCAGCCGGTCCCGCATGAGGGCGACGATCTCCGGACGGATGATGCGGCGCTTGTGGTGCCGAGCCTTCGGCCACGGATCGGGGAAGAACACGTGGATCGCGTCGAGCGACGCCGGCTCAACGCCGTGTCGCAGCAACTCGACCGCGTCGCCGCGAGCCACGGCCAGGTTGCGGACGCTGTCGATTTCGGCCCGCGCGAGCATCGCACCGAGGCCGGGCGTATGCACGTCGACGCCGAGGTAATCACGCCCCGGATCGGCCGCGGCCATCGCGACCATCGCCTCACCCATGCCGCAGCCGATCTCCAAGACCAGCGGTGCATGCCGCCCAAAGAGCGCCGTGCGGTCCAGCCCCGCCGGCGTCGTCTCGTCGATGTCGAACCCGCGCTCGGCCCAGAGCCGGGCGAGCGCGTCCGCCGCCGTCGGGCTCATCCGGCCCCGCCGCGGATGGAACGTCCGGATCACACCGGGCCTCGGCGCGTACTCCGGGGCTGCATCGATCGGCACCGTACCGAGGTTAGTCCGGTGGGCGCACGAGACCGACCTGCGGCACTATGAACGCGGGCCGGCGTTGAGTCGTACGTCCCTGCGGAGCTAACTCGACCGAGCGAAGCTACCAAACTGACTGGAGATTTCTGTGACGATCTTTGACACTCCGATCCAACGCCTGACCGGCGAGGACGCGACACTGGGCGAGCACGCCGGCAAGGCTCTGCTCATCGTGAACGTGGCCTCCAAGTGCGGGTTGACCCCGCAGTACGCGGGCCTGGAGGAGTTGCACGAGCGGCTGGCCGATCGCGGTTTCTCGGTGCTCGGCTTCCCGTGCAACCAGTTCGGCGGCCAGGAACCGGGTACGTCGGAGGAGATCGCGGAATTCTGCTCGGCAACGTACGGCGTGACGTTCCCGATGTACGAGAAGGTCGACGTCAACGGGGCCGACCGGCACCCGATCTACCAGCAGTTGACGCTTGTCCCGGATGAAAAGGGCGAGTCCGGCGACATCCTCTGGAACTTCGAGAAGTTCCTGGTCGCCCCGTCCGGCGAGATCGTTGGCCGGTTCCGGCCGCAGACGAAGCCTGAGGACCCGGAGCTGTTGGCCGCGATCGACAAGGTCCTGCCGGCATAGCGGTTGCGTCAGGCCGGATCCGGGCGGCCGTCCGGCTCGACGACTGCCGGGCGGCGCGGGTCCTCCAGCCGTACGACGAGATCGGCGAACGTCTCCGGGGCCACTTCGGCGGCGTACCGCTCGTAGGCCGGCAGCGTCCATGCGTCGTCCGGCGGCGTACGGCGGGCGAGCGCCGCGGGGGAGCACGTCAGGTGAACCGCGTAGTCGAAGGGCAGGCCGCCGCCGAGTAGAAACTCGCCACTCACCACGACCAGACCATCGGCCGGTACGGCGACATAATCGGCGCGCGCCGACCGGTCGATGTCGGTGCGCCACAACGCCGGCAACACCTCACCCGATCCGTGTGGCGCCGCCGGTTCGAGGACCTCGCGGCGAAGTCCGTTTTCGTCGCGCCAGCCCTCGTAGAACGCATCCGGGCTGTCGTGGCCGAACTCAAGTCGCTGCGACGCCGGCAACAAGTAGTCACGTACGGACACGTGCATGGCGAAGCGGCCACCGGCTCGCATCGCGTCGACGATCGCAGCCGCCCAACCGGTCGGGTCGAGCCCGGTCGCGCCGTCGACCGCCAGGCGCACTCGGTGAGTCGGCGCCCGATCGCGTACGTCGTGGCTGACCCGAGCCACGATCAGCTCACGGGACAGCGGACGGATCGGCACACTTGCCATCATTGCGGCCCAGGCTGTGGCACCCGGACCCGACCCCACCTTCGGGGACTGTGGATTCGGGACTGTGGACTCGGGACTGTGGATTCGGGACTGCGAGCTACCCGAGCGCGGCGAGCTGAGCCCGCAGCACCTTCACA
>DASQPR010000195.1:0-2250 GCA_035643815.1 Micromonosporaceae bacterium
CGGCGGATGGCGACCTACAACCTCGTCGCGCTCGCGGTTGTGGACGGACTCGGTCACCTCGTCGGCGCGGTCACCGTGGACGACGTACTCGACCATCTGCTGCCTCGCGACTGGCGGGATCGCGACATTGGTGCGCATCCGGCCGAGCTCGCCCGCCTGGCCGCGGCGGGTGCCGGCCCAGGCGCTGCCGGGGCGACAGCGCCGGCGAACGGCGCCCCGACGCGGGGCGGACGATCGGGCTCCAACGGCACGGCGGCGAGCGGCGGCGACACGACCGGGATGACCGGTGGCTGAGCCCCGTCGGGACGTGCGGCTCGATCAGCCGCGCCGGCCCCGACGACTCACCCTGCCACGATTTGATCCAGAGACGTTTGGCCGCTGGTCGGAGAGCGCCGCCCGATTCATCGGTACGTGGAAATTCATTGTCTACATGACGGTCTTCATCGTCCTGTGGATCGGGTGGAACACGCTCGCACCACGCAACGATCGCTTCGACCCGTACACGTTCACGTTTCTGACACTGCTCCTGTCGCTGCAGGCGTCCTATGCCGCGCCGTTGATCCTGCTGGCGCAGAATCGACAGGCCGACCGCGATCGACTCTCGATGGAGGAAGACCGGCGGCGGGCGGCGATGCAGAAGGCGGACACCGAGTATCTGGCCCGGGAGTTGGCGTCGTTGCGGATCGCGGTGGGCGAGGTCAGCACGCGGGACTTCATCCGAACCGAGCTGTCCCGGCTCGCCGAGGAGCTCGACGAGGCCGCCCAACGCCGCTACCGGCTGGAGCGAAAAGATCGCCAGAAGGCGGCGCGGCGGTCCGAGCGCCCGCCCGGCGATGCGCTCGAAGATCCGACCGACCCCGAGACGTACGACGAGGGTGCCACGCCGCCGTCGGCCAGCCGCCACGGGCGCTGATCATCCGGACCGCCCCGGTCCCCGACCGGATACAGTTCGCCGCGCGCCTCAAGGGGTTACCGAAGGCGCGCGGCGCAACGTACGAAATGGTCCCATCTCGGCGGTAATCCGTCCAGTCGACGCGGCGGAGCGAACTCCACCACAACTAGGCGCCCGCCGCCCTCGCTATGCCGGTCGCCGCCGTAGCATGGCCAGCATGGCAGCACCAGCAACCACCCTTGAAGACGCGATCCGCGCCGCGCTCGCGACGGTCGACGATCCGGAGATCCGGCGTCCGATCACCGACCTCGGCATGGTCGAGTCGATCCGGATCGACGCGGACGGCGTCACCTCGATCGGCATCCTGCTGACGGTGGCTGGCTGCCCGCTGCGCGACAAGCTCACCTCGGACATCACGGCCGCCGTCGGCGCCGTCGCGGGCGTATCTCGGGTGGCGATCACGTTTGGCGTCATGTCCGACGCCCAGCGCAAGGATCTGCAGACATCACTGCGCGGAGGCGCCGGCGGCGAACCGGTGATCCCATTCGCACAGCCCGGTAGCCGGACCCGCGTGTACGCGGTCGCCAGTGGCAAGGGCGGCGTCGGCAAGTCGAGCGTGACGGTGAACCTGGCGGCGTCGCTCGCGGGCCGAGGCCTGTCGGTTGGGGTGATCGACGCGGACATCTACGGCCATTCGGTGCCTCGCATGCTCGGTTCGACCGAACGGCCCACGCAGGTCGAGGACATGATCATGCCGCCACAGTCACACGGCGTGAAGGTCATCTCGATCGGCATGTTCACCGCCGGCAACTCCGCGGTCGTCTGGCGCGGCCCGATGCTGCACCGGGCGCTGCAGCAGTTCCTGGCCGATGTCTACTGGGGCGATCTCGACGTGCTCCTGCTCGACCTGCCTCCGGGCACCGGTGACGTGGCGATCTCGCTCGCCCAGCTGTTGCCGAATGCCGAGATCTTGGTGGTGACCACGCCGCAAACGGCCGCCGCCGAAGTGGCCGAGCGCGCCGGGGCAATCGCGCTGCAGACGCATCAGCGCCTGGTCGGCGTCGTCGAGAACATGTCGTGGCTCGAGTTGCCTACCGGGGAACGGATGGAGATCTTCGGCAGCGGTGGCGGTGCGATCGTCGCCGAGTCGCTCACCCGGATCGTCGGAGCATCGGTGCCACTCCTGGGCCAGATTCCGCTCGACACCCGCGTACGGGAATCGGGCGATGCTGGGACCCCGATCGTGATCGCGGCACCGGCAGCGCCGGCCGCGCTCGCCCTATCCGCCGTCGCGGATCGGCTCGCTACCCGCCGCGAGTCATTGGCGGGCAAGCCGCTGGGCCTGCGACCGGCCTCTC
>DASQPR010000196.1:0-8918 GCA_035643815.1 Micromonosporaceae bacterium
CATCTCCAGGTCTAGTCGGCGCACGTCCTCGTGCCGCATGTCTATGCATCATACCGTAACCTCATGCAGGCGTGGCCGTCAATTCGATGCCCGATGTCCCATTGAGCGGGAGATGGTTGCCCTCGGCCACCACAGGTACGCATAGCGGTGACCGATCGTCGCGGCGACAGACCCGATGCCGCGTTGATGGTTTTGTCGGTGCGTCGTGGCAATGTCGTCCGAAGCCCAACCAACGAAGAACCCAACCACCGAAGAAGAGGAGACCGCCGATGACCGCCGACACGCGCAGCCTGGCCGAGACCTACTTCCGTGCCTGGAAGGCGAAAGACTTCGACGCGCTCCGGTCGATCCTCGCCGACGACGTCACGTTCCGTGGACCACTGGGCGAAGCCGACGGAGTCGAATCCTGCGTGAAGGGCCTGGCGGCGATGGGCGGGATGATGACCGACCTCGTCATCCAGAAGATCTTCGTCGATGGCGACGACGTCTTGACGTGGTATGACATCCACACGGCCGACACACCGCCGATGCCGACAGCCAACTGGAGTCACGTCGTCGACGGCAAGATCTCGACGATCCGGGCGACGTTCGACCCACGACCGATCACCGGCGGCTGAGCCGCCTGCCGCCCTTGCTGCCGGCCAACCTGCCGCCCTGTGCCCTGCTGCCGGCCGACCGGTGAGCGGCGACCCGGCGTCACTCGCTGGCGGACATCTCCGCGACCGCGTGACTCAATTGCTCCCGGTTGCGCACACCGAAGCGGCGGTAGAGCCGGGTCAGGTTGGCCTCGATCGCCTTTACCGACAGGAACGTCGCGCGGGCGATCTCCCGGTTCGTCGCGCCACGCCGAACCAGGTCAACGATGCGCGCCTCGGTGTCGGACAGGCCGAGCCCTCGTGGACCGTTCAGTTTCGTCAATTCCGCCTCCGCCGCGAGTCGCCACGGGTGTGCCCCGAGTTCGCCGTACCGGCGCGCCGCCTCTGCGAACGCGTCACGCGCGGCGCCACGCCGATGAGCGCGGCGCTCGATCGTGCCGAGCACGTGATGCGCTCGCGCAATCTCGATGGGAAAAGGATGGTCGGACCACTGTTGGATGGCCGCCGCGAGTTCGGCCGCGGCCAGCCGCGGCTCGCCGTCGGCCGAGGCGAGCAGGCATCCGGCCCGGGTGAGGCTCAGCATGGCCGTGTCGCGTTTGAGATCGTCGGCGATCGCGCTCACGTCGGTCAAGACTCGGGCCGCCTCGGCGCGGGCGCCGGCCGCGGCGAGCGTCTCGACGAAGTCCGCATGCCAGAGCACCCGGCCCGGGTCGATCTCGCCCCGGCGCACCTCGATGTCGTACGCCCGGCGCATCGGCTCGAGAGCCGCGGACGGGTCGCCGCTGAGCATCAACACCTGGCCCTGGACGGCGTACGCCATCTTCAGCCATTCCTCGTCGCCGGCCGCCAGGCTCGCGTTGACGGCCTCGGACGCATGCCGACCGGCCGCCTCGAGGTCGCCACCGTGTAGTTCGGCGATCGCGCCGATGACGAGACCCGGACCCGGCGTGACTTCGAGATCGGCGAACAGCCGCAGACACGTACGCCCGGCCGCAAGCCCCTCGGCATAGCGGCCGGCGCGGACGTACGCCGAACAGACGGAGATGAGGACGTTGGCGACGTTGCCCACGGAGCCGCCGCGGTCGACCTCGGCTCGCAAGGCCTCGAGCTCGCGTAGCCCGGCAGCCACATCACCACGACGGATCACCGCCGCGGCGTGTTGCTGCCGGATCAACAGCATCTCCGGGCTGAGTGGCAGCGACTGCGCGAGTTCGGCCGCCCGCTCGATCAACGCGTCGGTCTCGCCCTCCTCCGGATTCGTCACGCGAGCCCGCAGTGCCAGTGCAGCGACGAAGGTATGCGTGTCGCCGCTGGTTCGGGCCTGATCGCGCGCGTGGTCGAGTTCGACGGCGGCACCGACCGGATCGCCGTCGTAGACGGCCTTGCGGCCGCGGTAGAGGTGCACGAGCGCGCCGAGGTCCGCCCGCCGCCCCGCGTCCAGTGCGGCCGCCTCCAGCAGCGGTCCCGCCTGCGAGTAGTCCTGGCCGGCGAGGTCGATCAGCAGTAACCGGAGGGCGACCCGGATCGCCGGATCCGTCGCGACGCTCAGTGCCTCGGTGGCCAGCCGGTTCGCCTCACCGATCATGCCAGCGGCCTCGGCGAACCGCGCCGCGTCGAGGCGGCGCCCGGCCGCTGCGCTCACGTCGACCGTGCGGTCGGCGGCGAGTTGGGCTAGATCGGCGGCGATCGCGGGCGCACCCCGGTGGCTCGCGACGACAGCCGCCTCGGACAAGGTGGCAGCGAGCGTATCGTCCGGATCGAGTCGGGCGAGCGCGAGGTGGCGGGCCCGCTCGACCGGATCGTCGACGGCCGCGGCCAACGTTTCGTGCGCTTGTACGCGATCCTCGACACGAGCGTCGGCATAGACCATCTCGCGGAGCAGCGGATGCGTGAACCGCATCGCGCCGTCGCCGCCTACCGTCACTACGCCGGCGTCGAGTGCAGCGCGGATGTCGGTGATCGAGCCGGCCCGCGTACGGTCGAGCAGGTCGCGTGTCGGCCGCGCGGCCGCGGCCACGACGACCAACGCGGCCCGGGTCGGTTCGGGCAGCGCGGCCAGGCGCGCGACGAGCAGGTCGCGGAGCTTGTCCGGCACCGGAAGCGGCTCGTCGAGCGAAATCGGTTCGCCGCGCTCGGCGATGGCCCGGCCAAGTTCGAGCGCGAAGAGCGGGTTGCCGCCGCAGGCCGCGTGCACCCGCAGGATCGCCGAGCGGTTGATCCGGTCGCCGAACCGCTGTCGCAACAGGTCCGCGACGTCGTCGGCGCCGAGCGGCGGCAGCGTGACCTCGTGGAACGGCGGCGGGCAGAGATCGGCGCGGGCGACCGACTCGTACCCGGTGACCCGGGCCGCCGCGATCATCTGCACCGGCAGCCCAGCGAGGCGACGGGCAACGAATCGCAGAACTCCGGCGCTCGGTTCGTCGACCCACGGCAGGTCGTCGATGACGAACAGCACCGGATGCCGGCTGGACAACACACGGAGCAACTCCAGGACGGCCAGGCGTACGGCCAGCTCGTCCTGCGCGGTCGTTGGGGTCCCGGTGCGCAGGAGCGCGGCGTCGAGCGCAGCGCGCAGGTGACCGCTGAGTACGACGCCGTGATCCGCGAGCACCTTCCCGAACAGGTCGACGAGGGTCAGATACGGCAGGCCCGACTCGACCTCGGCGGCCGCAACGCGTAGCACGAGCGCATCCGGACGTTGTTTCGCCAGCGAGTCGAGCAGGGTCGATTTGCCGATGCCGGCCGGGCCGCGCAGCAGCACGCTGCCGCCCTCCGCGAGCAGGTCGACCACGTGGTTCTGGATCTCGACCCGGCCGACGGGAGCGACGAGACGCGGGTGGGGCATGTGCGACACCCGCCCGGCGCGTCGGGCCGACGGCACCGGTTCGGCCGGCCGATGCGCGGACGCTGCGGACATCTACAACTTCCCCTCCCCCGCCGATCTCGTTGCGGCGCTGGCGCGCCACGGTCGCCGGCGGTGTGGGTCGTCCGCGTGCGCAGACGTCACCTGTCGATGACCCGTTACCTCGGTCAACCCTTGACGCGCTGCCCGGAACGCCATACGCCGGTGATGTGTTCTGTCTTTACAAAGACGGATAGATCGTCGGTTGGGTTCACGTCGAGCGTGATGACATCCGCGTCGTACCCAGCTTGGAGCTGTCCCGAACGTGGCGCCTGCGGCCCGAGGGTGTCCGGCCCGCTCGCCGTGGCGGCCTCGATCGCCTCGAGCGCGGTGAACCCACACTCGCCCAGCAGCGGCAGCTCTCGCCCGTTGCGCCCCCAAGCGCCGGGACCGCCGCCGGCGCGAAGCGCGAGATCGGTGCCCATCGCTACCCGTACGCCCGCCTCGTGGGCGAGTGCGACGGCGCCGCGGTGGATGTCCGCGATCGCGTCGAGTTTCGCCTGGGCGTACGGCGGCGCCGCGCGGCTGGTCCGGATGTCGTCCACGATCGTACGGGTCGGCACGAGGATCGCGCCCGCCTCGCGCATCGCCGCCGCCGACTCCTCGTCGAGATATGTCCCGTGCTCGATCGTGCGCACGCCGGCCTCGATCGCGGCCATAATGCCGGGTTTGCCGTGGCAATGCGCCGCGACCACGCGGTCGGCCATGCCGGCGACCTCCACGATCGCCCGCAACTCGGCCACCGTGAACTGCTGGTGGATCGGGTCGTCGATCTCGGACAGCACGCCGCCGGAGGCGCACACCTTGATCACCCGGGCGTTCAGACGCAGTTGCTCACGAGCGGCCTTCGCGCACTCGGCCGGACCGTCGCAAAGCCGCCCGTCCTGCATCTCGTGCACCCACGCCAGCGGATAGCTATGCAGATCACCGTGGCCGCCGGTGGTGGACAGGATAGCGCCGGCAGCGTAGATCGACGGTCCGTCGACGGAACCCTCGTCGACCGCGCGCGCCAGGTGAACCCCGAGGCCGCCCATCTCGCGGACGCTCGTGACGCCGGCGTCGAGCGCCGCCCGCAGGTCGGCCGCCGCCCGGACCGCGCGCAGCGGCACCGGTTCGAGCGGCATCCGGTTCAGATCCAGCGACGTGCCACCCATCAGGTGGGTGTGGCAGTCCCACAGACCCGGCATGACCGCCGGTGCCACGACCACCGTCGCATCCGGAGTTGCCGGCGCGTCGGCCGACGGGCCGGCGAAGGAAATCGCCGACCCGTCGAGCACCACCACGCCGTTGTCGATGGGCGCGCCGCGCCCAGGTACCAGCACGTTCGCCTCAATGCGCACCCGCATGAGCGCTAGCTAACCCGCTCACCCCAACGCTGGCAAGCCCCACCCGATCCGATCGTTACGCAGGTGTGACGCCGACGTATTGGCCCATCTGCGTACCTGGTAGTTGTCTTACGATCTTGGCCGTGAGCGGTCCGGGATGGACGGACGGGTTACCGAAGCGTGGCACCGAACCGGTCGGCCGCCACCGCCACCGCGGCGTCCCGCGCACCGATCGCCTCCTCGCCGGTGAGAGTGCGGTCGGGCGCGCGGAACGTCAGGCTGTACGCCAGCGATTTGCGACCGGCACCGAGCGCGTCCGACGTGTACACGTCGAACAGACGCACGGATTCGAGGAGCGGACCGGCGCCGTCGACGAGCGCGGCCTGCACGTCGCCGGCCGCGGTCGACGCGTCGACGACCAGCGCCACGTCGATCAGAGCCGGCGGATAGTTCGACAGCGGCCTGGCCATCGTCATATCCGGTAGCGGAATCGCGTCGAGCGAGACTTCCATCGCGCACGTACGCTCCGGGACCTCCAGCGCGGCGCACACCTGCGGATGCAGTTCACCGGCGTACCCGACGACGTTGTCACCCACGACGATCGCGGCACAGCGACCCGGGTGCCACGGCGCGCGCGACGCCGACCGGACGTTCGCGGTCGCGCCCGCCCCGGCGACGACGGTACGGGCGGATTCCACGGCATCGGCCCAGCTGGCCAAGCGACCGCTGCCCCACCAGCCGCCCGGGTCGCGCGCACCGGCGAGCACCGTCGCGACATGCCATGGCTGCGCCGGCAGCGCCGCGTCGATCGCGGCGAGCTCGTCGTCGGACGGCCGCCGGTCGACGCCGACGACCGGAACCGGCGGCGCACCGGGCACCGGCTGGAACACGAGGCCCACCTCGAACAACGCGACATCGCGCTGACCGCGGCCGAGATTGCGCCGCAACGTCGCGAGCAAACCCGGAAGCAGCGTCGTACGCATGAATGGCTCTTCATCGTTCAGCGGGTTCGCGATCCGCATCGCGAGCCGCCGCTCGTCGTCGGCCGGCAGCCCGAGCGCGTCGAAAGCGCTGGCCGCGAGGAACGGGTAGCACAGCGCCTCGACGTAGCCGGCCTCCGCGAGCGCTCGCCCGACGGCCCGGCGACGCCGCTGCTCGGGTGTGCGCCCCGGGCTCGGCCACAACGGGGGCAGGATGCTCGGGATGTCGTCATAGCTCGCGAGCCGGATTACGTCCTCGACCAGTTCGATCGGCTCGGTGAGGTCCGGCCGCCACGTGGGGGGCGTCACCCGCAGCGTGTCACCGTCCTCGACGACCGTGCAGCCGAGGTCGGCGAGCAGCGCCGCAACCTCGTCGGGCGGGTAAGACACGCCGGCGATACGTGACGGATGGTCCACCGCCATCGCGATCTCGGCGCGTGGCTCGACGGTGTTGACGTCGGTAACGCCGGGCTGCACGTCGCCGCCGCCGTACCGGATGAGCAGCTCGACGGCGCGCGCCGCGGCGATCAGCGTCAGTTGCGGATCGACGCCGCGCTCGAACCGCTTCGACGCCTCGGACGGCAGTTTGTGCCGCCGGGCGGTATGCGCGACCGACAGCGGCGCCCAGTGCGCGGCCTCGAACAGCACGGCGGTCGTGCCGCCACCAATCTCTGTCGTCGCGCCGCCCATCACCGCGGCGAGCGACACGACGCCCGAGTCGTCCGCGATGACCATGTCCTTCTCGTCGAGTGCGCGCGACACACCGTCCAGCGTGGTCAGCGTCTCGCCGGCGATGGCGCGCCGGACCACCAGCGGTCCGCGCAGTTTGTCGAGATCGAACGCATGCATCGGCTGCCCGAGGTCGAGCATCACGTAGTTCGTGATGTCGACGAGCAGCGAAATTGGCCGCATGCCGGCGTGGACCAGTCGCCGTGCAACGAACGCCGGAGTCGGGGCGGCCGGATCGAAGCCACGCACCGCGACGGCGGTGAACCGATCGCAACCGGCCGGGTCGTCCACGCGCACCGGATAGCCGCCGGGCGCGGGTACGAGCGGCGCGATGAGGCCGGCCGGGTCCGTGAACGGCTGGCCGAGCGCGTGCGCGAGCTCGCGCGCGATGCCGCGCGCACAGAAGCAGTACCCGCGATCTGGTGTGATCGACAACTCGATGACGATGTCGTCGAGCCCGATAATCGGTCGAGCCTCGTCGCCGGGCCGGGCGTCGGTCGACGATGGCAACACGAGGATCCCGGCGTGGTCGTCGCTGATGGCCAGCTCGCGGCCCGAGCAGATCATGCCGGCCGACGTGCGGCCGTACGTCTGCCGCGCCGAGATGGCAAACCCACCGGGCAGCACGCTTCCCGGCAGCGCGACCACGACGAGGTCACCTTCGGCGAAGTTGCTCGCGCCGCACACGATCGATTGCGGTTCGCCGCTCCCGTTCGCGTGGCCGACGTCGACCATGCAGTGCCGGATCGGCTTCTTGAAGTCGGTCAACTCTTCGATCGTGAGCACACGGCCGACGACAAGCGGGCCAGTCACCGTGTCCGCGAGGGCGGTGATCTCTTCGACCTCGAGACCGGCGCGGATGAGCGCCTTCTCCAGGACGTCCGGGTCGGCGGGCGCGTCGACGTAGTCGCGCAGCCACGATAGCGAGATGCGCATGGCCTCAGTCCCCCATCCCGAATTCGCGGCTGAACCGCACGTCGCCCTCGGCCATCTCACGCATGTCGGCCACGCCGTTGCGGACCATCAGCGTCCGGTCGACGCCCATCCCGAACGCGAACCCGGTGTAGACATCCGGATCGATGCCGCACGCGATCAAGACGTGCGGGTTGACCATGCCGCAACCGCCCCACTCGACCCAGCGCGCGCCGTCGCGGTGCTGCGGGAACCACACGTCGAACTCCGCTGACGGTTCGGTGAAGGGGAAGTACGACGGGCGCCAACGCGTTTTCGCGCCCGGGCCGAGCATGCCCTTCGCGAAATAATCGAGCGTGCCCTTGAGGTGCGCCATGGTGATGCCTTTGTCGACCACGAGGCCCTCGACCTGGTGGAACACCGGCGAATGGGTGGCGTCGAGTTCGTCGGTGCGATAGACGCGGCCGGGGCACACGATCGCGATCGGCGGCGTACGCGACAGCATCGTCCGCGCCTGCACCGGCGACGTGTGGGTACGCAGCACTAGACCGCTTTCGGTATCCCGGCTGACCGGCGGCGGCGGGACGCCGGGCTCGATGCGCTGAGCCGTCGCGACGTAGAACGTGTCCATCATCGTCCGCGCCGGATGATCGGGCAGGAAGTTGAGCGCGTCGAAGTTGTACCACTCCGACTCGAGTTCGGGACCCTCGGCGATCTCGTACCCCATGCCGATGAACAGGTCACCGATCTGTTCCATCAGCGTCGTCAACGGATGCCGCGCACCCCGCGGATGGCGGTCCCAGGGCAGCGTCACGTCGACGCGCTCCTCGGCCAACACGCGTCGCGCTTCATCGGCGGCCAGCACCGCGCGGCGCGCGTCGAATGCCGCCTGGATCGCCTGGCGTGCCGCGTTCACGCGGGCGCCGGCGTCGGCCTTCGCCGCCGGCGGCAAGGCACCGATCTCCCGCCGGGCGAGCGACACCGGCGCGCGGTCGCCGAGGTGTATCGGCTTCAGCGCGGTCAGCGCGGCGCCGTCGGTCGCGCCAGCGAATGCCTTCTCCGCGGTGGCGACGGCGTCGTCGAGCGCCGCCGGGTCGAGCAGCGCGACCTGCTTAGGATCGTACGGATCATTGCGATAGGTCATCGGCTCTCCCGGAGATGGACGCCGTCCGGCCGCGATGGACACGCGACAGCGCGCAAAGTCTAAAGGGGTGGCGCGGCGCGGCCGCAGCCCGCCGGTGCGGGAGCCGGACGGATGAAGGGTCAGATCCGCGGCCCGCCGACAACGGCGGGCTCGGTAAACGAGTGCATCCACGCGTTCACGGCGAATCGAACTCCTTCGGGAGATGGGCGAACAGCACTATGCTACCGGTTCACTCGAACGGTTTATCGGCGCGACGGCGCGGCGTCGTCACTCGCGTGCCCGCGTCATCAGCGGCGCAGCGCGCGGGCCGAGGCGTAGAGGCAGACGGCC
>DASQPR010000197.1:0-2495 GCA_035643815.1 Micromonosporaceae bacterium
GTCGTTGCCGGGCGTGACGCCGTCGCTGATCAGCATGAGGGCCGTGCGCACGTGGTCGGCGATCACCCGAAGTCGTACGTCGTCCGGCGGTGACTCGGCGGCGACATGCGAGTGGCTCACGCCGTACGGCTTGCCGGTCAATTCGACCGCCCGGTCCAGCACCGGCCGAACCTCGTCGATCTCGTACATGTTGTCGACGCCCTGAAGCAACGAGGCGACCCGTTCCAGGCCCATCCCAGTGTCGATGTTCTTGGCCGGCAGCTCACCCGCGAGGTCGAAGTCCTCCTTCGTACGGATCGCGCTCATGTCGTACTGAATGAACACGAGGTTCCAGTACTCCAGGAAGCGATCCTCGTCGACCGCGGGGCCGCCCTCCGGCCCGTACGCAGGGCCGCGGTCGTAGTAGATCTCTGAACACGGACCGCACGGGCCCGGAATGCCCATCGACCAGAAGTTGTCGGTCTTGCCACGACGGACGATGCGGTCGAGCGGCACACCGGTCCGCCGCCAGATGTCGATCGCCCGTCGTCGTCGAGATAGACCGTCGCCCAGATGCGGTCCGGATCAAGACCGAACCCGCCATCGTCGGTGGAGCGCGTGGACAGATCCCACGCGAGCCGGATCGCCTCTTCCTTGAAGTAGTCGCCGAACGAGAAGTTGCCGTTCATCTGGAAGAACGTGCCGTGCCGGCTGGTCTTGCCGACCTCATCGATGTCCGGTGTCCGTAGACACTTCTGCACGCTGACCGCGCGGCGATAGGGCGCCGGCCGCTGACCGAGGAAGTACGGGACAAACTGGACCATGCCGGCATTGATGAACAGCAGGTTCGGGTCATCAATGGCCGGCAGCGGCGCGCTCGGCACCACCATGTGTCCGTTCGCCTCGAAGTGGGCCAGGAACCGTCGCTTGATCTCCGCGGTTCTCATCAGCGGTATGTACCTCTCTCGACGTCGGCGTCATTGTTCACGCCCGTCGGGCCCGGCATCGCGTCGCCCTCCGCAAGTGCGGCGTGGATCTGCTCTTCGCGGTCGGCCATGCCCTCACGGACGTCTTCCACAAAGGTACGGACCGAGTCAGCGAGCCCACCAGCGGATTTACGAGCGGTGCCAGCGAGGCCGGTCGGAGTGAGCTTCCGCGCCTGCTTCGTGGCGGCCCGGACAGCGAGCGCGCCGACGGCGAGTCCCACCCCGAGCCACAGCAATCGTCTCATCGTGACCTCCTCGTGCTCATATGCGGGCTCGGTCGCTCACGGCAGGCCCGGCACCGCGGTGCGCCCGTCTGCCCGCACTGGTCCGCCGCGCGCCGGCCCGCTCGTCCGCGTTCGAGCGGCCCCCGGGGGTTGCCGCCGCCGCTCGCTCGGGAGCCGCATGCAACCTACCGCCGCGGCCCGTACGCCGGACGGTTGGCACGGCGGTTGCGGGACGCGACGGGTCCGCCGCCTCGGCCTGGGCTACGACTCCTCGTCGGCGGAGCGCCGGCCGCGACGACCGAGTCGGCGCCGTTCCTTCAACTCGGCCCGCACCTCTTTCTCGTCGTCGGCTTTGCGACGCAGGCTCGCTGCCCGGCGCAGGCCGTAGCCGAACGAGGCGACCTTCACCAACGGGTTGGCCGCGGCCGATGTGACGACGGCCGACAGGTTCGCGACGTTGGCGCTGACGTTCGCCGCGTGAGCGGTGATCGTGTCCACCCGCTCGAGCTGCGCATTGACGCCGTCGAGCGTCACATGCACCTGACCGAGCGCGGTGTTGACGTTTTCGACGGTCGTGTTGACGTTGCCGAGCACCGGCGCCGCGCGGTCGTTCAGGTCATTGATCGCCTGGGTGGCCGCGTCGACCGTTTTGCGCAGCCGGTAGATGGGCACGCACGCGACGAGGACGAGCATCGCGAACGCGCCCGCCGCGATCAGTGCGGCGATTTCGCCACCGGACACGGTGAACCCCTTTCACCCGGGCATCGGGCGCCCGGTCGGATACGCGTCCGCACGTCTGGGCCGGCGGACGGCGAGGCCTGGAAAAGATCGTGAGCCCCGTCGCAACAGGGCTCAGTCCTCTACCCCGTCATGATCGGGGCCACACCTAGCAGACCCTACCCGTCCCGTCACACTAGGGCACAGTCGGGACGTACGCGACGCGATCACGGAAACGACGCGCGCCGCGCACTTCGGCCCAGACGCCGCGTCCGCCGCCCACCTGCGGCATTCACTTGCGGGTCGTTGCCGCCGGACGCAGATCGATGCGGTCGAAGACAGACATGTTGACCGAGGTCGGCGCACATCCGGGTGGCGGCGAAGCGCGCGGCGCCGGCGTGGTCGGGTCGACCAGACCGGGCTCGGTCGTTGGCGGCGGCGGCGCGGCACACGCCGACGTTGTCACCATCACGTTCATCTGATTCCGGTCCAACACCCAGCAACTCTGGGTCGCACCCTTGACCGCGGGCGGGCAGGCATTCGCCGGCGCCGGCGTCCACCCCGCCGCGCGTAAGGCGGCCGTATACGC
>DASQPR010000198.1:0-6303 GCA_035643815.1 Micromonosporaceae bacterium
CAGAAGAACGGCACGCCGCATGCGGTGGCCGTTTCGGAAATCGGCAGCGCCGACCTGACGAACCTCTGCCAGTCCGTCGCGCAGCCGACGCCGATCGGCACCGTTGTCCTGAAGCTGACGGCGGGTGGCGGCGCCACGCCGGCGCACGCCGACAACCTGCTGATCGACATGACGCAGCTGAGCGGCGATGCCACGTTCACCAACATCAACATTGGCCAGGACGCCTCGACGCTGTCGAGCAAGGCACAGGCCGGCGGCTTCGGTCAGGGTGCCGACAAGGTCGTCATCAAGAACCTGTCCCAGACCGCGTGGGCAACCACGGCTGGGACCTTCACCCTGCCCGGCCTTAGCCTGGGCCTCGGTAACTCGGGCTGCTAGTTCGCGCCATAGCGGGTCCCGCGGATCGCGACCGCGGGGCCCGCTTCGCGTGGCCAGGTGAGTGCGCGCGCCGACGGTGCGCTCGCGTGGCATCGGCAAGAGCAGCGATCGGAAGGAACACAGATGACCGTGGACGTTGCGACGCCCCACGACAGTCGGATGACACGTGCCCGTCGAAATTTTCGGCGGTGGCGTAAATCGCGCCCATTCTGGGGCGGCCTGTTGCTGATCGCGGCCGGTATCGAGATTTTCTACAGCGGCAACCTGAACCTCGGCAACATTCAGATCCACCTCGGCCTCAACGGTTTCAAGTCGTACATCATCCCGCTCGTCGTCGTGCTGTGCGGTGCCTTGACCTGGGCGACGCCGACCCAGCGCATGTTCTACGGCATCATCGGCACGGCCGCGGCCGTCTACTCCGTCGTGTCGGTGAATCTAGGCGGCTTCATCATCGGCCTGCTGCTGGGCATCTTCGGCGGTGCGCTGTCGATCGCGTGGGTGCCAGACAAGCGCGTGATAGCCGAGGGCGTGGACCACACCGAACCCGACGACGAGGACGCCACCACGGACTTCGGTGCCGAGCTTCCGGCGTACGTCGGCGAGGACCACGATCAGTGGCGCGATCCGGACGGCGGCGAGTCGGAAGAGTTGGAGGGTGAGCAGCGCGAGCCGTTTCGCCAGCCCCGCCACGCCGCCGACGATGAGCCCAAGCCGGTAGTGCCGGCAGCGCGTACGGCACCGGACACCGACCCAACGATCACCGGACCGGCCGGCGGCGTCGGTGATGGCGCCGACCCGAACGAGACGGCCGAAACGACCGACCCGAACGAAACGGCCGACCCGAACGAAACGACCGCGCCGATGTCGCGCGTGCGCGGCATTCCCGACGTGCCCCACGTCCGAGGTTATGGCGATGCGGTAGGGGAGGATCCGCCCGCGGGCGAGCAGCCGTCCGAGCGCGGCGACAGACGTGGCAACCCCCGCGCTCTCACGATCACGGTCATCGCGGTGACCCTCGGAGCGCTCGCGGCCTTTGCCATCCACAACGCCGCGCCGGCCGCCGCCGAGACGTGCACACCGACTCCGATGCAGTCGGCGATCCAGAGCGCCATGGCCAAATCCGGCGTACACGAGCCCGCCGGCACGAGGACGCTGCTCCCGGGCACGACAACGCCGAACAGCGGGCGCTCGGGGACGGGCACAAAGGCGACCGCACCAAAGCACAACGGTGACGCCGCGCTCGCGCCGGTCGCCGGCGACGAGCCGCAGCCCGTGGCGTCGCTGATCGCCGGCGTGGTTGGCCTACTCGGCCTCGGCTCGTCGGCCGGCAGCACGGCGTCGGCTACTCCGGATGCGCTGCCGAGCGGCACACCGTCCATGGACCCGTCGCCCACCCCGTCGGAGACGCCGACCGCGACGCCCACCCCGACCGCGACCCCGACGCCGACCGCTAAGCCACGACCGACCGCGACGACGTCGGCCTCGCCCGGACGGTCGACGTCGCGACCGGCTGCGCCGAACCCGACCACGTCGTCGAGCGCGCCGCCGTGCTCGACCACCCCGAAGGCGCTGGCCCGCGCGGCCGGACAGCCGATCGTCGGAGAGAAGCCGGGCACTCAGAAGACCGCCTTGCTGACGATGTCCGGCCTGTCGTACGACGGCAACGTGCCCCTGCGGACCGCCACGGGCACCATCGTGGCGATGCAGTTTTCGATGAGTTCGACGACGTCCACACCGTTTGAGCTGGACGTGCCGGTCGGCGGCCACCAGTGCACATTCAAGAGTTCCCAGCTCACGCTCAGCGGCAATGTGAGGATCTTCGCGACCGAGATCAAGGGCAACCTGTTCGGCCTCGTCGCGACGGATTTCACGCCGGAGTCGCCGCCACCGCTCACGGTCCCCGATATGTTCTTCACCGACGCGACGCTGACGCTCGCGTTTGTGCAGTCCGACTCGCTCACTGCCGCGAAATTCACTACCACGTCCGATTGACCCATTCGTAGGGTGGGCCATGGATTCGCTCGCCCGACAGCTGTCACAGCGCATCAGCGCGCACCTCGGTGCCGATCCGCTGATCCGCGTCTCCGACCACGCCGATTTCCAGGCGAATGGCGCGTTGGCGGCGGCGCGCGAGCGACGCACGGCGCCACGCGAATTGGCCGCGGCGGTTGCGGCCGCCATCCTCAATGACGACGTGATTGACCGCGCCGAGCCGGCGGGACCTGGCTTCATCAACCTGACCGTCGCGCCGACCGCGATCTGGGCGCAGATCGCCCAGCGGCACACCGCCAGTCGCCTCGGCGTCGCAACACCACTTATCGGCCAGCGCGTCGTCGTCGAATACTCCGGCCCGAACATCGCCAAGGAACTGCACGTCGGGCACCTGCGCTCGACCGTCATCGGGGACGCGCTCGCCCGGCTGTTTCGTCACGCCGGAGCGGACGTTATCCGGCAGAACCACATCGGTGATTGGGGGACGCCGTTCGGCATGCTCGTCGCATATCTCGACGACCATCCCGAAACGCCGATCGCGGCGCGCCCGGGAGAGGACACGGTCTCCCGGCTGTCGACGCTCTATCGCGCGGCCCGGGCCGAATTCGAGCGGGACGACGCATTCGCGGCACACGCCCGGTCGCGGGTCGTCGATCTGCAGAGCGGAGACGCGGGGGTACGGGCGCAATGGCGGGCGATCGTCGCCGAGTCGCAGCGCTACCTGGCCGAGATCTACCACCTGCTCGAGGTTGAGCTGACCGAGGCGGACACGGACAGCGAAAGCTCGTACAACGATGCGCTGGCCGGTATCATCGCGTCCCTCGTCGAGCAGGGGATCGCCGTCGAGAGCGAGGGCGCGTTATGTGTTTTCAGCCCGATAGCACGGGGGCGCGATGGTGCACCCGTACCGCTCATCGTCCAGAAGTCGGACGGCGGATTCGGTTACGCGGCAACGGATCTGGCCGCCCTACGCCGTCGCGTCGACGAGCTGTACGCCGACCGGATCTGCTACGTGGTCGATGCGCGGCAGGCGCTGCATTTTGGGATGGTGTTCGACACCGCCCGGCGAGCGGGCTGGCTGCCCGACCAGGTCACGACCGAGCACGTCGCGTTCGGGTCGGTGCTCGGCCTGGACGGCACGCCGCTCAAGACGCGCGAGGGCGACTCCGCGAAACTGATTTCGCTGCTTACCGCGGCGATCGACCGCGCCGCCGCGGTGCTTACCGACCGAAGCCCCGACCTCGACGCCCAGATGGCCGTCCGCCGGGCACGGGAGATCGGCATCGGCGCGGTGAAGTACGCGGATCTGTCGACCGGCCGCACCCGCGACTACGTGTTCGACCTGGACCGGATGCTCGCGCTCGACGGCAACACGGCGGTCTACCTGCAATACGCCCACGCGCGTACGTGTTCGATCCTTCGCAAGGCCGGCGGAGTGCCACGGACCGTTGACATGGATACGGCGATGGAGCCGGCCGAGCGCCGTCTCGCGCTGCGGCTCGACGAATTCGACGCCGCCCTCTCGGCGACCGTCGAGCACGCCGAGCCACATCGCCTGTGCGGCTATCTGTTCGATGTCGCGCAGACCCTCGCCGCGTTCTGGAACGCGTGCCCGGTGCTCGGCGCGCCGTCCGACTCCGTACGCGCGAATCGCCTGGTGCTTTGTGATCTGACCGCAAGGACATTGCGGACTGGACTCGGTCTGCTAGGGATCGCTGCACCCGAGCGGCTCTAAGAAAATCTCCGAGGCACCGGCAACCTTGCTCGGCCGGGGTGGCGTCCTTGTGGGCAGACGGCTGGATGACCTGGCCAACGCCTCGGGAGAGACGACATGAACCGCAAGCTTCGCCGCCATCACATCCTTTCCGCCGTCATGGTCACCACGCTCGCCGCGGCCAGCGGGTGTGCGTCGACTCGGCACGGCGACGCGCCGGCGACGGCGAAGGCCGAACCGGCCCAGCCGAGCGCGCAGACCACGCCGACGACGCACGCGCCGGCCCCCGGCAGCGCAAACGCCGACGCAAACGCCAGCGCACCGTCGATCACGAATGGCACCGCGACCGTCACGATCGGCGGCCGGCCGGCGCGATTCGGGTCCAGTGTCACCGACGCCACGTGGGCGCCGGACGGGTCGCGATTGGCCTACGTCGACGGCAACGGCAACATCGCCACGGCGCGCCCCGACGGCGGCGACGTCCATGTCCTGACTCGTACGGACCGGAACGTCAAGCGAGCGCACCCGACGTGGGCCGCCGCCGGAAGCACGATCGAATTTACCGAGCGTGGTCGCGACGGCGTGTGGCGGCTCATCACCGTGCCGAGTGACGGCATCGCCTCCGATCCGGAGCAGGTCGACTGGCTGGGCGACACCGAGTCGCACGGCGACACGGCGCCCAACGCGGTCGGCGCGCTGGCCGAGATCCCCGGCGACCTGGCCCTCGACCGCCTGGCCTATCAACACGCAGGGCCGAACGGTTCCGAGGTGTGGATCCTGGACGGCAACCAGCGTGAGCCGATCCCGGTCAAGGTCGGCGCCGGCAGTCAGCCCGCCCTGGCGCCGGATGGCCAGCGCATCGCGTTTATCGGCAGCGGTGGCCAGTTGTTCGTTGAGGCCATCACGAATCGCCGCGGCGGCGCCACGGTGCAGATCACGTTCGGCGTCAAGGGCATCTCGTCGCCGGCGTGGTCACCGGACGGCAGCCGCATCGCGTTCCGTACCGCTAAGGATGTCGAATCCGTGTCGGCCAAACCGGTGTCGGCAACGAAGAACCCGATTCGGGTCGAATCGAAGACGCCCGGCGTCCCGACGTACCGGCCGGTCGCGATGACGACGACCTACCGCCTCGCCACGCCCGACCCGATCGCCGCGGCCATCGCGCTTTCACGTTCGCGCTGGGCCGGTGCGTCCGATCAGGACGGTCCGCCGGAACTGCACGCCGGCGTCGTCACACTGATCGACACTGACGACCCGGGTGCGGCGACGACCGCCATGGACGTGACCGGACTGGGTGGCCCGGTGCTGTTCGTGCACGGCAGCACCATGGATCCGCGGGTCAGGGCGGAACTCTCTCGGGTGCTTCGACCTTCCCCGGACACGACCGTCACCGTGGTCGGGCACGTATCGGCATCGATCGCCGGTACCCTCGCCTCGACGGGGTACGCAGTGCGGCGCGTGTCGGCACCGCAGGTGTTGACGCCCGAAGGCCTGGCCGGCTCGCCGAGCGTGCTGGTGGTCTCCGAACGGGATCGCGCGGCGGTCGCGGATTACCAGATCGTCGCGCGGGCCACCAATTCGCCAGTGCTTTTCGTGTCCGGCTCGACGCTCTCGGCCGCTCAGCGAAGCGCGTTCAACGCGATGGCTCGCGGTTCGCACGGCACGCCTATGGTGTACGCGCTCGGCTCCGACGCGGTGGCCACGGTGAGTGGGTCGTGGCCCAGCCGGCCGTCGGTTAACGTCGTCAACCTTTCCGCGGCCGACCCGACGACCGCCTCGCTACGGGCGATTTCGAGCTACTCCAGCGGCCCGACGACCGTCGCGCTGGTGTCGAGCACGTCGTGGCAGATGCAACTTATCGCCGTCGAGAACGGCTCGCCGGTGCTGCTGGTCGACCCGAGGCACGGGCTCAGCTCGGCGGCCACGCAGTGGCTCACCACGTCCGCCGGCTCGATCGCGAGGGTGTACGCCTTCGGTGATTCCGCGTCGGTCTCCGGCGGCACGCTGGCCACGGCGGCGGCCGCGGTCAGCGGTCCGGCCGGTGCGACATCGGCCACCTTCCCGATTCTGAAATAGTCCGGCGCAACCACGCTGGCGACGAGCGGTCCCGCCGTTCGTCGCCAGCGGCTTTTGTGTCCGGTCACGCCGTTCGTCGCCCGCGGTTTTCCGTGTCCGGTTACAGGTATTGCGCGGCCCGGCCTTCCGCCGCGGCTTCGTCG
>DASQPR010000199.1:0-6640 GCA_035643815.1 Micromonosporaceae bacterium
CGGCGGGCGCATCACGTCAGACGAGGCGCTGCTGCTCTACACGGATGCGCCGTACCACGCACTCGGCGAAGCCGCCGATGCCGTACGCCGCCGGCGGTATCCGGACGGCATCGTCACGTACATCATCGATCGCAACATCAACTACACGAACGTATGCGTCACCGCCTGCAAGTTCTGCGCGTTCTATCGAGCGCCCAAGCACGCCGAGGGCTGGTCGCATTCGATGGAGGAGATCCTGCGGCGGTGCGGCGAGGCCGTCGACCTCGGTGCCACCCAGGTCATGCTGCAAGGTGGCCACCACCCCGAATTCGGCGTCGAGTATTACGAGCAGCTGTTCTCGACCGTCAAGACGGCGTACCCGGATCTGGTCATCCATTCGATCGGGCCGAGCGAGATCATCCACATGTCGAACGTGTCCGGCGTGTCGATCGAAGAGTCGGTCACCCGCATCAAGGCGGCGGGCCTCGACTCCATCGCCGGCGCGGGCGCGGAAATGCTCCCGGCCCGGCCCCGTACGGCCATCGCGCCGCTGAAGGAATCCGGTGACCGCTGGCTCGAGGTCATGTCCACCGCCCATCGCCACGGCGTGTCGTCGACCGCAACCATGATGATGGGTACGGGTGAAACGAACGCCGAGCGCATCGAGCACCTGCGGATGATCCGTGACGTGCAGGATCTCGCCGTCGCACGTGGTTATGACGGTGTCGCCGAGACCGCGAACGGCGCGACCGGCGAGGTCGGCGGCTTCCGGTCGTTCATCCCGTGGACCTATCAGCCGGAAAACAACCACCTCAAGGGCCGGACGCAGGCGACCAGCCTCGAATATCTGCGCTTGGTGGCGGTCGCTCGGCTGTTCTTCGACAACATCGAGCACCTTCAGGCGTCCTGGCTCACGACCGGCAAGGACATCGGCCAGATTGCGCTGCACATGGGTGTCGACGATCTCGGTTCGATCATGCTGGAAGAGAACGTGATCTCCAGTGCGGGTGCTCGTCACCGCTCGAACCTGCATGAGCTGATCTGGATGATCCGGTCGGCCGGGCGCATTCCGGCCCAGCGCGACACGCTCTACCGGCACATGTCCGTCCACCACACCCCGGCCGACGATCCGACCGACGACCGTGTCGTGTCGCACTTCTCGTCGATCGCGCTCCCCGGTGGCGGCGTAGGCGGCCGGACAAGCCTGGCCGTAGTCGACGCCGCCGGATAGGCGCGCGCTGACGGGTGTCGCTGCTCACCATGTGACATAAGGCCTGGTCAGCACGGTTTCACGTCGAGCAGAATGTGCCGGTGAGCAGCCTCGGAACGGCTAAAGCCGGCACGGTCTACGGTCGCCCGGACGGATCAACGTCCGTAGATGCGCCTCGCGACCAGCGTTGGCATCGGACCGACCCTCGTCTCACGATCACCGTCTCGTCGGTCATCGCGGCGTTCCTCGCGATGCTCGGCACCGCCTCGATCCTGGCCGGTCTGTCCGGCGTTGTCGGCATCGAGCCGCTCGGTCTCGTACGCACCGCGTTCTACCTCGGCCTCGGTTTGGTCGGCGCCGGCTCGGGCGGCCTGCTGTTGATCATCCTCGCCGACCTCCGCAAGGCCCACGACGCCGACTCGTCCGGCGGCGCTTCCAGCGCCTGATCGAGAGGCCGAACCTCCGCTCCGGGCCGAGTGCGGTTGCCGTGGACGCTGCTGGCAGAGTGACCAGTGTGACGCGTGCCCATCTGGACAAACGGCCGGACGAGATCGCCGCGATGTTTGACGGCGTGGCGGACCGCTACGACCGGACGAACACGATTCTTTCCTTCGGCCGGGACCGCATGTGGCGCCAGGCAACCCGATCGGCGCTCGCACCGGGCGCCGGCGACACGGTGCTCGACCTGGCCGCCGGCACCGGAGTGTCAACCCTGGAGCTGTCCCGCTCGGGTGCCCGGGTGATCGGCCTCGACATCTCGCTGGGCATGCTGCGGGCCGGAAAGAAGACGCGCCCGGACGCGACCCTGCTTGCCGGCGACGCGCTGGCTCTGCCTTTCCCGGACGCCACATTCGACGCGATCACGATCTCGTTCGGCCTTCGCAACATCCACGACACCACGGCGGCGCTGGCCGAGATGGCGCGCGTCACGAAGCCGGGTGGCCGCGTCGTCATCTGCGAATTCTCCCACCCGACCAATGGCGCCTTCCGGCATGCCTACCTGGCCTATCTGATGGCGGCGCTGCCTTCGGTGGCGCGCAAGATCGCGTCGAACCCCGACGCGTACGTCTACCTGGCCGAATCGATCCGCGCGTGGCCGGACCAGGCCGGATTGGCCGGAAAAATGGCCACGGCGGGCTGGACAAACGTCGCATGGCGGAACTTGACCGGCGGGATCGTCGCGCTTCATCGCGGTCGACGGCCGGATCCTCCGAGCCGACCGTGACCTCGCTGTGGGATCTGGCCCCCGACCGTTCTAGACTGCTGGCCGACGGCCTTGTGAAGACTTTCACGAACGGCCGAAAGCGTGACAAGCTGTAAGCGGAGGCGGTGAGAGACGTGAGCGAAATCCGACCGGCGGACGTGATCGTCGTCGGCGCCGGGCCGGGCGGTTCGGCCGCCGCGTTTCACCTTGCCCGCCACGGTCTGGCCGTCGAGCTGCTGGAGAAGGCGGAGTTCCCTCGGGAGAAGGTCTGCGGTGACGGTCTGACCCCGCGCGCCGTCCGCCAGCTCGTCACGATGGGTGTCGACACGCAGGCACCCGGGTGGGTCCGTAACAAGGGACTCCGGGTCATCGGCGGTGGAATCCGGATGGAACTCGACTGGCCGGATCTTGCGACCTACCCGAATTACGGTCTCACGCGGACCCGCATGGATTTCGACGAGATCCTCGCCAAGGCCGCCGTGGCGGCCGGCGCGACGCTGCGCACCAGCACGACCGTCACTGGCCCGGTGCTCGACGATTCGGGCCGCGTCGTCGGGGTGTCCGCACAAGGCGGCGACGACAAGGAGCCGGTGGAGTATCGGGCGCCCGTGGTCGTGGCGGCCGACGGCGTGTCCGGACGCTTCGCGTTGTCGCTCGGCATCGCCAAGCGTGACGACCGCCCGATCGGTGTGGCCGTCCGGCGCTACTACAAGTCGCCGGCCAAGCACGACGACGACTACCTGGAGTCGTGGTTGGAGCTCCGGTCGCGCGAGGGCGGCGACACGCTGCTGCCTGGCTACGGGTGGATCTTCGGGATGGGTGACGGGCGGGTCAACGTCGGCCTCGGCGTGCTCAACTCGTCCACCGCGTTCGGAAAGACCAACTACCGGAACATGCTCACCGACTGGTTGTCGACGACGCCGGACGAGTGGGGCATGAACGACGAAGCGAACGCGGACGGCCCGATCATGGGTGCGGCGCTCCCGATGGGCTTCAACCGGGTGCCGCACTACACCCGAGGCGTGCTGCTGGTAGGTGACTCCGGTGGCATGGTCAATCCGTTCAACGGCGAGGGCATCGCATACGCCATGGAGTCGGGCGAGATCGCGGCCGACGTGATCGTGCAGGCCCTGGCCCGACCAGCTGGACCGGAGCGCGAGCGAGCGCTGGCGAGTTACCCGACCGAGTTGAAGGCTCGCTTCGGCGGCTACTACCGCCTTGGCGGCTGGTTCGTGAAGCTCATCGGAAATCCGCATGTCATGCGCGTCGCCACGAAACACGGACTTCCGCATCCGACACTGATGCGGTTCGTCCTAAAACTGCTCGCCAACCTGACCGATCCACGGGACGGCGACGCGATGGACCGGATCATCAACGCGCTGACGCGGGTGGCACCGGCCGTGTGATCACGCGGGTCGACATTCCACGACCATGAGGCACGGCAACGCCACCGACACGGCAACACAGTAGGGCAGGGAAGGACGGAGTCTTCGCAGTCATGTCGCTATCCGCATGGGTCCCGCTGATCGGGCTCTTCACGCTGGCGCTGCTCTTCGCGCTCTTCTCGGTGACCGCCGCGCGGTTCACCGGCCCGCACCGCTACAACCGCGCCAAGCTCGACGCGTACGAGTGCGGGATCGAACCGACACCGCAACCGGTCGGCGGCGGCCGCGTCCCGGTCAAATTCTTCCTCGTCGCCATGCTGTTCATCGTGTTCGACATCGAAACGATCTTCCTTTATCCCTGGGCCGTTGCGTATCGGATGCTCGGTGCGTTCGGCTTCTTCGAGATGCTCGTCTTCATCGCCACCGTCGGCGTCGTGTACGCCTACGTCTGGCGGCGGGGCGGCTTGGACTGGAACTGACATATGGGTATCGAAGAGAAGCTCCCCAGCGGCATCCTGCTGACCTCGGTCGAGAAGCTCGTCAACTGGTCACGAAAGTCGAGTTTCTGGCCGGCGACATTCGGTCTGGCCTGCTGCGCGATCGAGATGATGGCCAGCGGCGCGGCCCGGTATGACCTGGCCCGCTTCGGCATGGAGGTCTTCCGGGCGTCGCCCCGGCAGGCCGACCTGATGATCGTGGCCGGCCGGGTCAGCCAGAAGATGGCACCGGTTCTGCGCCAGATCTACGACCAGATGCCCGACCCGAAGTGGGTGCTGTCGATGGGCGTCTGTGCATCGTCCGGCGGCATGTTCAACAACTACGCGATCGTGCAGGGCGTCGATCATGTCGTACCGGTCGACATGTATCTGCCGGGATGCCCGCCACGGCCCGAAATGCTGATCGACGCGATTCTCAAGCTGCACGAGAAGATCATGGCCGAACCGCTCGGTGCCCGCCGGGTCAAACAGCTCGAAGCGAAGCGCGAGCACGAGGGCGCCCCGATCCTTGAGGCCGGTTCGATGCCGTCGAGCTATCGCTTCAACGCCAAGAAGAAGGCGGAGTGGCTGAAGGCGGTCGAAGAGGGCCGCGAGGAGCAACTGCGCATCGAGAACTGGATGAACGAGGCCCACAAGATGCCGGGGGCAAAGCGATGAGCGAGCCGACCGAAGGCCGCGAGCCCGCAACCGGGCGCCGGGCCGACGCCGCCGTCTCGGGCGACGCGACCAGCCGCGGCATGTTCGGCGTGGCCGGCACCGGTGACACGTCGGGGTTCGGTGGCCTGGTCCGGCGCCGGACGACCGTACTCGACACGCCACGCCCGTACGGCGGCTACTACGACGACGTCGTGGACGCGCTCGAGGACGCGTACGCCAAATTCGACGACGCGATCGAGAAGGTCGTCGTCGATCGGGGCGAGTTGACGCTCTACATCAAGGCGGACCACATCGCCGAGGTGTGTCAGACGATGCGCGACGATGACGCGCTGCGCTTCGAGCTGTGCTCGTCGGTGTCGGGCGTCGACTACCTCGGCACGGACGAACGACGGCTGCACGTGTGCTACCAGCTCACGTCGATGACGTACCGGCGCCGGATCCGGCTCGAGGTCTCGGTCACCACGGACGACCCACATGTGCCGAGCGTGACGAGCGTCTATCCGACGGCGGACTGGCAGGAGCGCGAGGCGTACGACATGTTCGGCGTCGTCTTCGACGGACACCCGGGCCTGACCCGGATCCTGATGCCGGACGACTGGGAAGGCCATCCGCAGCGGAAGGACTATCCGCTCGGCGGCATCCCGGTCGAGTACAAGGGCGCCGAGATCCCGCCGCCGGACGAGCGTCGGGCTTACCGATGAGTGACGTGCCGGCCGAATTCGTACCAAGAAACACCGCAACACCGCGCAACGGAAGGAGCGCACAGTGACCACGACCGACGCCTACGCGACCGAGCGGGAAACCACCGAAGGCCGCGTCTTCAACGTGACCGGCGGCGACTGGGATTCGGTGCTCGGCGGCTCTGGCGACCCGATCCACGACGAACGCATCGTCGTGAACATGGGCCCGCAGCACCCCTCGACGCACGGCGTGCTGCGAATCGTGCTGGAGCTCGAGGGAGAGACCGTCACCGACGCCCGTACGGTCGTGGGCTACCTGCACACGGGCATCGAGAAGAACCTCGAGTTCCGGAACTGGACGCAGGGCACGACGTTCGTGACACGGATGGACTACCTTGCGCCGATCTTCAACGAGACCGGCTACTGCCTCGCGGTGGAGAAGCTGCTCGGCATCGAAGACCAGATCACCGAGCGAGCGAAGACGATCCGGGTCCTGATGATGGAACTCAACCGGATCTCCTCGCACCTGGTGTGGCTGGCCACGACGGGCATGGAGCTCGGCGCGCTGTCGATGATGATCTATGGCTTCCGCGAGCGCGAATACATCCTCGACATCTTCGAGATGTGCAGCGGCCTGCGGATGAACATGGCCTACATCCGTCCCGGCGGTGTCGCTCAGGACGTTCCGGATGCCGCGATCGCGAAGATCCGCGAGTTCCTCGACTTCATGCCGAAGCGGATCGACTCGTACGAGAACCTGTTGTCCGGCAGTCCGATCTGGATCCGGCGTACGCAGGGCGTGGCCGTACTCGACGTGCAGGGCTGCCTCGCGCTCGGCATCACCGGCCCGGTGCTGCGCGCCTCCGGCCTGGCCTGGGACCTGCGCAAGACCATGCCGTACTGCGGGTACGAGGACTACCAGTTCGACGTGCCGACCCAGGACACCGCCGACGTGTGGGGCCGCTACCTGGTCCGCCTCGCCGAGATCCGGGAGTCGATGAAGATCATCGACCAGGCGCTGGACCGGC
>DASQPR010000200.1:0-4133 GCA_035643815.1 Micromonosporaceae bacterium
GATCGACGTCGTCGATCGTCATGCCGGCCCGGGCGAGCGCCATCCGCGATGCCTCGATCGGACCCAGGCCCATGATCTCGGGGGACAAGGCGGTCACGCCGGTCGACACGATCCGGGCCAACGGCGTGATGCCCAGCTCGCGGGCCCTCGTGTCCGACATGATGATGACCGCCGCCGCGCCGTCGTTGAGTGGGCAGCAGTTGCCGGCCGTGATCCGGCCGTCCGGACGGAAGACCGGCTTGAGGCCGGCGACCCCATCCAGCGTCACTCCGGCCCGCGGGCCGTCGTCGCCGCTGACAACCTTGCCGCCCGGTGTGGTGACCGGGGTGATCTCGCGGGCCCAGAATCCGTCGTTGATCGCTTTCTCGGCGTTGTTTTGGCTGCGTACACCGAACTCGTCCATCTCCTCGCGGGTGACGTTCCACGCCTGCGCGACGTTCTCCGCGGTCTGACCCATCGCCATATAGACGTACGGGAGCTGATCCTCATCGCGCGGATCGGACCACACCGGTGCCCCGCCCTGCGCCCGCTTCTCGGTGCGGGCCCAGCCCTCGTCGAATTTCGGGTTCTGCCATCCGCCGCCGACCTCCGTCTGCGCGGCCGGCGGGAGACCGTCGGAGCTGCCGCGCGCGAAGCGGGAGACGCATTCGACGCCCGCGGAGATGAATACGTCGCCTTCGCCGGCCTTGATGGCGTGGAACGCCATGCGTGTGGTCTGCAATGACGACGAGCAGTAGCGGGTGATCGTCGCACCGGGCAGCTTGTCAAGACCGAGCATCACGGCGACGACGCGAGCCATGTTGAAGCCCTGCTCGCCACCGGGCAGACCGCACCCGAGATAGAGGTCTTCGACCAGGTGCGGATCGAGCGCCGGCACCTTCGCAAGTGCCGCCTCGACGATCGTGGCGGTGAGGTCGTCCGGGCGCAGGTCCACGAGAGATCCCTTGGCGGCACGGCCGATCGGCGAGCGTGCGGTGGCAACGATGACGGCGTCAGGCATGTCTCGAACGTTACCGCTCGGTACCTCCGGCGTCACTTGTGCGATGTGACACCGGCCGCGATCGCTCGCGCTGCACTCACTGATCGCGCCGGACGCGGTAGGTGATGTGCGTGACGAGGGTGGCGCCGCGCGAGCTCACCTGCTCCAGCTGCAGGGGCGGCACGCCTGCGAACAGCCGCTCGCCGGCGCCGATGATGACCGGAGCGATGTGCAGGCGAAGTTCGTCGATCGCGCCGGCCGAAAGATACTGGTTGACGGTATCGGCGCCGCCGGCGATGGCGACGTTTCGCTCGCCCGCCGCGGCCTGGGCCTGGCGCAATGCGGAGTCGATGCCATCCGTGACGAACGTAAAAGTGGTGCCGCCGGCCATCGGCACAGGGTCACGGGCGTGGTGGGTCAGGACGAACACCGGGGCATGGTACGGCGGCTCCGGCCCCCACCAGCCGGTCCAGGACAGATCCCAGTCGCCGCGGATCGGACCGAACATGTTGCGCCCCATAACGAATGCGCCGGCATCGACGATCCGGGCGACCTCCGCGCTGTTCTCGTCGCGGGTCTCGAACATCCATTGGTGGAGTCGATCGACCGGCCCGTCGCCGAACGGTTTGTCGGCTGTCTGGCCCAGCCCGGACGCATAGCCGTCGGCCGAGACGGAGATATCGCAGACGACCTCGCCCATGGTTGCCGCACCTCACATCTGCTTGCAGTCCACAACCGGTCGTCCGAAACCCTACAACGGATGCGTGCGGCGCGCGCACCATCGGCGAGCCGGACGTTGGGCTATCGCCGGGGAGTCACGCCGATCGCCTCGCGAATCGCCGGCATTAGGGCATGGGCCCAGACCCGGTAACCATCGGCCGACGGGTGGTATCCGTCGGCACTCAGCGTGCCGGCATCGGCCCGGAACACCGCGCCCGTGAGCGCGGCGAGATCGACCGGTACGCCGCCGGCCGCTCGTACCGCCGCGCTCTGCGCTCGGGCCACGCGGCGCCCACGCAAACCCACAAGCTGCCGCAACGGTGGTGCGAGGGCCCGCAACGCACCCAGATCCGGGCACGTCCCGACGACAACGGGCACGTTCGCTGCTCGCAGCCGGTCGACCGCCGATCCGAGCGCGTCCGCGGCGTCGATCGGCCGGTGCAGCCCGGTCGCGTCATTGGTGCCGACGAGGATCAGCGCGGCGTCCGGCTTCGGCCCGAGCAACGCGCGCGCGACCTGGGTGGCGAGGTCGGAGCTGCGTGAACCGACGACCGCGACGCTGGACAGTTCGACGCGATAGCCGTCCGCGACCAGCAACTCGGCGACACGACCGCCCACCGTGTCGACGACACGAGCGACGCCGACGCCGAGGGCGGATGAGTCGCCGAGGAGCACCAGTCGTGTCGGCGGCAACGTGAGGTCGCCGTGCGAGGTGCGGATCGCGAGATGCGGGTCCGGCTTGGCGTAGCGGCGCCCGCGGGCGACGACGGCCTCGGTCGCGAGCACGGCCGCACCGCCGAGCGTGCCGGCGACGACGGTGATCGCGGCCGCGCGCCCCATTCGCCTCGCCACACTCATGCCAATCGCCGCCTTAGTCGGTGACCGCTCCGCCGTGCTGTTCCGGTCCAGCGTCGGTCGGATCGGACACTGGCAAGGGTACGGCGGAAGAGTCGATCGCGGGACCGTGCGGACGCTCGGTGAACTGTCGGACCCGTTGGCGCAGCTGAGCCCAGCGTCCGCCAGGTCCCCGATCCTGACCGCTGACCTGGGCGGCGGAGACCTCGGTGCCGGGCCGGTCGGCCGCCTCGACCGCCGCCTGGGTCAACGATCGCAGCCCCTCCGCGTGGGTGAGCCGCGGTCGTATGTCGCTCGGACCGCGCAAAGCGGACAGAGTCGTCGGCAGGATCGCCGCGACCGCGGCGGCGTAGCCGATGGCCGAGGGGTGGAAGCGGTCGGCCGCGAACATCCGATCCGGCGCCGAGGCGAACTGCGGCCCGAGCAGGTCGCCGAGCGACACCGTACGGGCGCCGGCCGCCACGGCCGCGACCGTCTGCGCGGCGGCCATCTCTCGACTCCAGCGCCGGACGACCCACCGTAGTGGCGGCAGGATCGGCCGGATCGTACCCAGGTCGGGACACGTACACACGACAACGTCACAGCCGGCGTCACGCAACCGCACCACGGCGTCGGCCAGGTGCCCGACGGCTACCGACACCCGTACGCGGTGCGTGACGTCGTTGACTCCAACGAGGATCACGGCGAGCTGCGGTTGGCCGGCGAGTGCCCGGGTCACCTGATGGTCAAGTGAGGCCGAGATCGCGCCCACAACCGCGTGGGACCGTATATCGACCGGCCGGTGCAGCTGCTCGACGATGCCGACGGCCAGCAGCGCGCCGGTGGTGTCCCGGGCGCGGTCGACGCCGTAACCGGCCGCCGACGAGTCACCGAGCAACGCCACGCGGATGTCCGGTCCGGAATATTCGGTGCCGTAGCGCCCGTCGCACCGGGGCGGCGGCGAGTCCGCCAGCGGGATCGTCCGGCGCGCCAACTCGGCCTGCCCGTATAGCAGGCCGGCGGTGAGCGCTCCGGCCAGCCCGAGACCACCGCCGCCGTACGCGGTCACCCGGGCGAACCGGCGAAACTCCCGCCGCATGCGGCGCAGCTCGGGTCCACGGGTCAAGACGTCGCTCACCTCGGCCAGTCACTCCCTCCGAGCCCAGTGTCGCGCGCGCCACCGGTCTCGACCTTGGCGCGGCGATCGACATCGCCCTCCCTGGCGAGGCTAACGCGCCCGTACCACGATTTCGTGGAGGTTTGCGCGCCGTTACGCTGGTGGGTGAGACCCGCACCGGCGCGGGTACGCCCCGGGTCAGAAGGGTTGCCGCAGCGTGCGCTATTACGACAATGTCGTCGAGTTGATCGGAAACACTCCGCTAGTCCGTCTCCGCAACGTGACCGACGGCATATCGGCGATGGTACTTGCCAAGATCGAATATCTTAATCCGGGCGGAAGCGTCAAAGACCGGATCGCCTTGCGGATGGTGGAAGAGGCCGAGAAGTCCGGCGCGCTGCAGGCCGGCGGCACGATCGTCGAACCGACCAGCGGCAACACCGGCGTCGGGCTGGCGCTCGTGGCGCAGTTGCGGGGCTACAA
>DASQPR010000201.1:0-10871 GCA_035643815.1 Micromonosporaceae bacterium
CGTACGAGATCGTCTGCGACAAGGGCAACCCGGCCGGGACCTTGAACCTGCTCAAGTCGTTCCTCACCTACACATCGAGCACCGCCGGCCAGCAGGTACTCACCACGGTCGGCAGCGCTCCGCTGCCCGACTCGGTGCGCACCAAGGTCGCCACGACCGTCAGCTCGATCAGCTGACCTAGTCCGCTCAAAAGCGGATCGTCACTGGTAGGCGGGTGTTCCGTCGCCGGTGGCGATCCGCTTCGGTCATCCCGAGCGACTCGTTCCACAGCAACACGGGCGCAGCAGCAAACCGAGACAACAGCAAAACCGAGACACGGCCCCACTGATCCACCCGAGAGCCGATCAACCGACAGTGAACGGAGTGCTCACCCGAATGAGCGAACCCTCGTTCAGTGGCTTCGGTGGCGTCGCGTCGACTCCTCCGACGGAGCCGCCGCGCGACGACGAAGTCCACCAAGCCACCGCCGACTCAAGGAGCCCAGCCGGCGGCACGGACGCCCCTCCGCCGCTCGGCGGCGGCGGTGCACTCCCCCGCAAACGTCGCTGGAGCCTCGAGACCGGGTTCCGCGGACTCACCTCCGGCGCCGGCATGGCCGTTCTCGTCATCATCGTCGCGATCGGCGCGTTCCTGATCGACAAGGCCGTCCCGGCCCTCCAGGCCAACCACGCGAACTTCCTGACCTACAAGAACTGGTTCCCGAGCGACAACCCGCCGATGTTCGGCATCGCCGCCCTTGCGTTCGGCACCGTGCTCACGTCCATCCTCGCGCTGCTCATGGCGGTTCCGGTGGCCGTGTCGATCGCGTTGTGTCTCACGCACTACGCACCTCGACGGATCGCCTCCACGGTCGGCTTCGCGATCGACCTGCTCGCCGCGGTGCCCAGCATCGTGTACGGCCTGTGGGGGCGCGACTATCTGGTCGAGCCGATCTCCGGACTGTCGGCGTGGCTGCACGCGTACTTTGGCTGGATCCCGATCTTCGGCAGCGACGGACCGTACGGCAAGTCGATCCTGCTCGGTTCGGTTGTCTTGGCGATCATGATCCTGCCGATCGTGACCGCACTGGTTCGCGAGGTCTTTGCCCAGACACCGACGATGAACGAAGAGGCCGCACTGGCCTTGGGCGCGACAAAGTGGGAGATGATCCGGACCGCGGTTCTGCCCTACGGACGACCCGGCATCATCGCCGCGGTGATCCTCGGTCTTGGGCGCGCGCTCGGCGAAACGATCGCGCTGGCTCTGACGCTTGGATCAACCTTCACGATCTCGGCCGACATCCTGGGCAACGGCGGCAACACAATCGCCGCGAACATCGCCCACAACTTCGGTGAGGCCGACCAAATCGGCCGCGGCGCCTTGATCGCCTCTGGCCTTGTGCTCTTCGCGATCACGCTGGTCGTCAACGTCGTGGCGCGGGCGATCATCTATCGCCGCCGCGAGTTCCGGGTGAGTGCCGCATGACCGCCCGTAACGAAGCAGGTCGTCGACCCATCGCCGGCACAGGAGTGATCGTATGACGACAACGACTTTGCCTCCGTCACCCTTGATTCCGCCGCCGTCGCTCAAGTCACGACGGCTCCCCCGCTGGGCGCCGTGGGCCGTGGCCGTGGTCAGCGCGGTCATCGCGTACCTCGTGATTTACGTGGGCGGACAGCTTCGGGGCGGCGTCACGATGACCGTCGTCGCCGCTGCCATCTTGTTCCTGATCCTGCTCGGCGCCGCATCGTTCTCGGTCGAAGGATCCCGAGCGGCGCGCAACCGGGTCGTCGCGGCTTCGATCTACCTGGCGTGTGCGCTCGCCGCGCTGCCGCTGATCTACCTGGTGAAAACCCTGATCGGCAACGGCCTCGACCGATTCGATGCCAACTTCTTCACCCACTCGATGCGCGACATCACGCCGTTCGATCGCGATGGAGGCGCGTACCACGCGATCATCGGCACGCTCCAGCAAGTTGCCATCGCGACGCTGATCACCGTCCCACTCGGTGTCGGCTGCGCCATTTACATCGTCGAGTACGGACGCGGCCGGCTCGTGAAGATCGTGCAGTTTTTCGTCGACGTGATGACCGGCATTCCCTCGATCGTCGCCGGTCTGTTCATCCTGGCGTTTTGGGTCATCGTCGTGTCGCCCACGTTCAACGGCGGGCGTCCCGGCTACTCCGGCTTTGCCGCCGCTCTGGCCCTTTCCGTGTTGATGCTGCCGACCGTGACCCGGTCGTCCGAGGAGATGCTGCGGCTCGTGCCGATCGCGCTGCGCGAGGGCGCATACGCTCTGGGCATCCCGAAGTGGAAGACGATCCTCAAGATCGTTCTTCCCACCGCGGCGGCTGGCATCGTCACCGGCATCATGCTGGCCGTCGCGCGGGCCGCCGGCGAGACCGCTCCGGTTCTCCTCGTGGCCGGCGGCAGCGATTCGATCAACTCCAACCCGTTCCACGGCAACCAGGAGTCGCTGGCCGTCTACATCTACGACCAGGCTCGCCTGGCCACGAAGTTCGGCGCGCCACGAGCGTGGTCAGCGGCGCTCACCCTCGTTCTGCTCGTCCTAATCCTGACAATCGCGGCCAAGCTCCTGTCGCGCCGCAGCAAGCTGCGGTGATACGGATGTCCACTCCGCCGGTCACGCCCGTCAGCCTCACATCCGAGCGCTCTTCATCGCACGGCACCGCACCATCCCGTACCGGGTCCGCCCGAACAGACCTGAGAAGGACCATCGTCATGGCAAAGCGCATCGAAGCCAACAACATCTCCGCCTACTACGGATCGTTCAAGGCGATCGACTCCATCTCGATGACGATCGAGCCCAAGTCGGTGACCGCCCTCATCGGTCCGTCCGGCTGCGGCAAGTCGACGTTCCTGCGATCGATCAACCGCATGCACGAAGTGCTCCCCGGCGCCCGCGTCGAGGGCGACCTGACCATCGACGGCCAGAACGTCTACGACCGGGAGGTCGATGTCACCGCCGTACGCCGGATGATCGGCATGGTCTTCCAGCGGCCAAATCCGTTCCCGACGATGTCGATCTACGACAATGTCGTCGCCGGCCTGCGACTCGGTGGGCTCCGGCGCAAGTCGGCTCTGGACGACGCATGCGAGAAAGCGCTACGCGCCGCGAACCTCTGGAACGAGGTGCACACGCGGCTGTCCCGTCCCGGCGCCGGACTATCCGGCGGTCAGCAGCAGCGCCTGTGCATCGCCCGTACGATCGCGGTCGAGCCGCAGGTCGTGCTGATGGACGAGCCGTGCTCGGCGCTCGACCCGATCTCGACGCTGGCCATCGAGGACCTGATCACCGAGCTGAAGTCCCAGTACACGATCGTCATCGTCACGCACAATATGCAGCAGGCGGCGCGTGTCTCGGATCGCACCGCGTTTTTCTCTATCGACAAGACCGGCGACCCGGGTCGCCTGATCGAGTTCGATGACACCACGCGCATCTTCACCAACCCGAGCCAGAAGAAGACCGAGGACTACATCACCGGCCGATTCGGGTGAGACGGCGCGGATGAGGGTCTCGTGCCCAGGCGCTTCGGCGTTACGGGTACGTGGTAGTCGTGGCACCGTGTCGGAGTTCGGGATCCGGCACGGTGCCACATGCTTCGGCGGCACCCGACCGGCGAGGTGGCCTCACGCCTCCACGAGGCGGGGCATGACCGGGGTCGCCGCGTCGCGTTCGGCCGCCGCGGCCATCAGCTCATCGATCGAGCCGTACGCGTCGACCTGCTTCAACGTGACCCGGGTCGGCGGCAGCATCGGCAGGCCGCGCCGATCGATCGGCCGCAGCCACCGCACCTCGTCTGCCTCGCCGCCGACGTTGCGGGTGAGCTGACCGGCGGGCAGGCGGGCCAGGAAGAAGTACGTGTCGTAGCGCCGCGGCTCGAAATCCGGCGTGATCCAGCGGGCCCATGGTGCGAGCAGGTCGGCCCGCAGAGCGAGGTCGCGGGCGCGCAGGAACTCGGCGAAGCCGATTTGACGCGCGACCAGCGCGGCGCGCTCCGATTCCCAATCGTCGCCGGAGACGTCACCGACGACGGTCGACTCGGTCGGACCGGCCAGCAGGATGCCCGACTCTTCGAACACCTCGCGCACGGCCGCACACACGATGGCCTCGGCCTGATCCGGCGTCTGACCGAGGCGTCGCGCCCATGCCGCCGCATCCGGTCCCGCCCACCGGATCTCGGCACCGGCATCGCGCGGATCGACCGAACCGCCCGGAAAGGCGTACATGCCGGGGGCAAACGGCATCGTCGGCACGCGGCGGATCGCGTACACCTGGTAGGCGCCGGACGTGGCGGTCGGCTCGGGGCGCAGCAGGAGCACCGTCGCGGCCAGCCGGGGCTCAGCCGGAGCAGCGCCGGAGGCATAGAACGAGCGCGCGTGCGCGAGCAACGCCGGTGGCAGATCGGTCGGTCGCAGATCCGGCGACGGACCGCTGACGCCGTCCGGTCCAGCGCCCGGATCCGCGAGCGGCGTATCAGTCAACCTGGACCACCACGGCGGTGCCCTGGCCGACCCCGATGCAGGCGGCGGCGACGCCATATCCGCCACCACGGCGAGCCACCTCGCGGCAGACGTCCACGATCACGCGCGGCGCGGATGCGCCGAGTGGGTGGCCCATCGCGATCGCGCCGCCATTCGGGTTGACCCGTTCAAGGTCGAGCGACGGGAGCCCGTCGAGCACCGAGAGCACCATCGCGGCGAACGCCTCATTGATCTCCCATGCGGCGATGTCGGCGACGGTCAGGCCGGCCCGATCGAGCACCTTTCCGATCGCACCCACGGGAGCCAGTGTGAATCGCTCCGGCGCGATGCCGACGGTCGCGCTGGCCACGATTCGGCCGACCGGCTCGACGCCGAGTTCGGCCGCCATCTCGCGAGTGCCGACGAACGTCGCGATCGCGCCGTCGTTGATGGGCGATGAATTGCCGGCGGTGACGGTGCCGTCCTTGGTGAATGCCGGCTTCAGCGCGGCCAGTTTCGCCGCGGTCGTATCTGGTCGGATCGACTCGTCGCGGGTAACCGACTCGACCGGAAACACGTACCCGTCATGCAAGCCCTTGTCGAACGCGGCGCCGGCCCGCTCATGCGACCGCAGCGCCCACTCGTCCTGCGCTTCGCGCGAGATGCCGAGCTCGGCCGCGACGGCCTCGGCGCAGGCACCGAGCGACGCCGTCTGTTGCGCGGAGAACTTCGGATTCACGATGCGCCAGCCGACCTGCGTCGGGTAGAGCTGCATCGTGGCCGGCTGCGCCACGTCGGGCTTTGGGATGACGAACGGGGCGCGGGTCATGCTCTCCACACCGCCGGCGATCATCAGCGACGCATCGCCGGCGCGGACGGCGCGTGCGGCCTGGATGATCGCTTCCCCACCGGAGCCGCACAGCCGATTGACCGTAACGCCCGGAACGGTATCCGGCAGTCCGGCCAGCAGCACGGCCATCCGGGCGACGTTGCGATTGTCTTCGCCGGCACCGTTGGTGTCGCCGAGAATCACGTCGTCGAGACGGCCGCCGTCGAGCCCTGCGTGCCGCTTCAACAGCTCGATGATGGGCAGCGCGGCCAGGTCGTCCGTACGGATTCCGGCCAGTCCACCACGGTGCTTGCCGAACGGCGTGCGCACCGCGTCGATGAGGTAGGCGTCCACGAGATGGAGCCTACTGGCCACCGCATCGAGTCGACCGTCACGATGGCGGCCGTCCCACGCTGCCCGCTGCCCGCTTGTGGCTGTCGAGCGCCGATTGAGCGGTCCGGTGCGCGCTTGCGCCGGACGGCTGGTTCGATGTGTGCATGACCGATCCGATCCGCTGGGGCATCGTCGCAACCGGCCGCATCGCCACACAGTTCGTCAGCGATCTCGGGATCGTCGACGATGCGGAGGTCCTCGCAGTGGCCTCACGCAGCGACGATTCGGCCGGCCGGTTCGCCACCGAGCATCACATCCCCCGGCCGTACGGCACCTGGGAAGCACTCGCCGCCGACCCGGACGTCGACATCGTCTACGTCGCCGGTCCGCACCCGGCTCACTTCCCGGCCGCCCGCCTGATGCTCGCGGCCGGCAAAGCGGTGCTGTGTGAGAAACCCATCACTCTCAACGCGCCCCAGGCCGAAGACCTCGTCGCCGTCGCGGCCGAGCACCGCGTGTTCCTCGCCGAGGCGATGTGGACCCGCACGATTCCGGCGGTACGTACGGCGGTCAACCTGGTAGCGCGCGGCGCGATCGGGGAAGTGACCGCCGTGTCGGCCGACTTCAGCTTCGCGGCGGCGGTCGGTCCGGAGCACCGGCTGCGCAACCCAGCGCTGGGCGGCGGCGCGCTCCTCGACCTCGGTGTCTATCCGCTGGCGCTCGCGCAGCTGTTCCTGGGCTCTCCCGATACGGTCAGCGCGTCGGCTCGGTTGTCGCCCGAGGGCGTTGACGCCGGGACCGGCATCCTCCTCGGCTACCGGGCCGGTCGGGCCGATGCACCGGCGTGGCGGGCCGAATCGGCGTACGCCGCGCTGACCTGCGCATTTGATTCGAATGGCTCGACCACGGCCACGATCGCCGGCACGCTCGGCCGGATCGACTTCCCGGCCGGTTTCCATCATCCGCAATCGTTCACGCTGCACCGGGGCGAGAGCGCCGAACTGGTCGAGGTGCCGTACGAGGGGCACGGCCTGCGCTTTCCGGCCATCGAAGCGATGCGCTGCTTGCGCGCCGGCGAGATCGAGAGTCCACTCCTGCCACACGCGGCCACACTCGCGGTCATGGCCACGATGGACGAGATCCGCGGCCAGATCGGCGTGAGCTACGCAGCCGACGCAGCTTGAGACGCCGCCGCCGGGACGTGTTGATCCACTGTCGTGGACGATTCAGGTCGCTGCCGCAGCGCAAATCGTCCACCGCGGTGGATCACCGCGCGGCGTAGGGCCTCGTTGACGCTGGAACGGCCTCGTTCGCCGGTGCGGCCTAGTTCGCTGGTGCGACCTAGTTGAAGAGTGGATGCACGATGAACCAGGCCAGCGCGCCGACGAGCCCAGCCGCCGGCAGTGTCAGGAACCAGGCGACCACGATGTTGCCGGCGACCGCCCACCGTACGGCCGAGAGCCGCTTCGTCGCGCCGACGCCCATGATCGCCGACGTGATCGTGTGGGTGGTGGAGATCGGGTAGCCGAGTTCCGCGGTCGTCCAGAGCACCGAACTCGCGACGATTTCGGCCGCAAAACCTTCCGGCGGCCCGAGGTGGATGATCCGCCGGCCGAGCGTACGGATGATCCGCCACCCGCCCGAGTACGTCCCGAGCGAGAGCACCAGCGCACTGAGGAGGTAGACCCAGGTCGGCGTGGCCGAGTGCGGCCCGATCTGGCCACCGAGTACGAGGGCGAGCGCGACGATCCCGATCGTCTTGGACGCGTCCTGCAGGCCGTGCCCGACCGACATCGTAAATGCGGAAAACGACTGCGCGATACGGAAACCGCGGTTCAACCTGGCCGGCTGTCCGTTGCGGAAGACCCAACGGATCGTGAGCATCACGACGTAACCCAGGAAGAACCCGATGAACGGCGAGATGAACATCGGCAGGATCACCTTGTCGGTGATGCCATGCCAGAACACCTGCGTGGTGCCCGAGGCCAGCGCGGCGCCGACCAGGCCGCCGATCAGTGCGTGCGACGACGAGGACGGCAGGCCGAAATACCAGGTGACCAAGTTCCAGGTGATCGCGCCGAGCAGGCCACCCATGACCACGCCCAGACCGCTCACGTCCGACGGCGGCGAGATGATGCCGGTCCCGACCGTCGCCGCGACCTTGCCCGCCAGCCCGAAAAACGGCAGCGAGCCGACGAGGTTGCTGACCGCGGCCATGCCCAAGGCAAAACGCGGCGTCAGCGCGCGGGTGGACACGCTGGTAGCGATCGCATTGGCCGCATCGTGGAAACCGTTGGTGTAGTTGAAACCCATCGCCACGATGATCACGACGATGGTGGCGGTCAGTCCGCTCATCGCGCCGACCGACTGCCATCAAGCGACGGGAAAATGAACGACAGGTAGCGCAGCACGGGCACACGGATGCCCGTTGGCGCGGGGGAACGCACTCAGGACTCCTTGACCGCGATCGTCTCGACCGTGTTCGCCACGTGCTCGAAGGCGTCGCAGGCGGCCTCCAACTCGTCGGCCACTTCCTTCATCTTGAGCACAGTCAGAGCGTCGTATTCGCCGGAGAACAAGCGCACCAGGAGCATCCGGTAGGCGCGGTCGCCCTCGTTCTCGAGCCGGTTGCACTCGACCCAGTACTCCTGCAGCTCACGCATCGACTTGAGCCGCGGCATAGCGTCGGCGGTTACTTTGGCCTGCTGGTCCAGCACGTCGATGATCTCCACCATCTCGCGCGGCAATGCCGGCAGCGAGGACAAGCCGTACAGGTAGACAAACGTACCGATGGCCTCCAGATGATCCATCACATCGTCCAGGCCGGAGCCCAGGCGGTAGATGTCCTCGCGATCGAACGGCGTAATGAAGGACGAATTGATCTTGTTGTACAGCTCGTGGGTGATGCTGTCGCTGTCGTGCTCGACCTCGACCAGCCGCTCGCCGATCGCCATGACGTCCGCGCCCGGCAAAGCGAGCTCCGACAACAAACCGGTGCCCTTGACGAGATTCTGTGCAGCGCGGCTGAAGAAGTCATAGAACGAGTCATCGCTCGGACGGATCTTGATGCGCACAAGAACTCCTGGACTCGACGGGGGGGACGCCTACGACAGGGATATTGGGGGGAATGCTAGCCGGTAGCTGCGGCGAGGCGGACTTGACCGCCACCGATCAACGTAACCGGGTCGCCGAGCGCCGTTTCGGCGGGGCGACCTTTACATCGGTCGATCCGACAAATCGGGCAGCGGGCACTCAATCGCCGACCAGCGTCGCGTCCGCTTCGTATCCCGGACGCACCCGCTCCTTCTATCCGAGTCGCGCCCGCTCCACCTCAAGATCGAAGGTCGGTGGCGGGTAGTGCAGCCCGAGATCGCCGAGCGTCTCCGCGAGGATGTTCGCAACCGCCCAATCGCGATACCACTTCAGGTTGGCCGGGACGATGTACCAGGGCGCTCCTTCGGTCGAGCAACGGCTCAGCGCGTCGGCGTAGGCCGCCTGGTAGTCGTCCCAATGGGCGCGTTCATCAACGTCGGCCGGGTTGTATTTCCAGTACTTCGTCGGGTCGGCGAGGCGCTGCCGTAGCCGCTCCCCTTGCTCGGCGTATGAGATGTGCAACATGATCTTGATCATCGTCACGCCGTCGTCGACGAGCGAGCGCTCGAAGTCGTTGATCTTGGCGTACCGTGCGCGCCACGTTCGCTTCGGCACCAGGTCGTGCACCCGGACGACCAGCACGTCTTCGTAGTGCGACCGGTTGAATACGCCGATCTGACCCGGTACCGGCAGTGCCTTGCGGATCCGCCAGAGGAAGTCGTGCGCCAGCTCTTCCTTCGTCGGTGGGCCAAAGCTCACGATCGTGAGGCCCTGCGGGTTCATCGTGCCGGCCACCTTGCGGATGGTGCCGTCCTTGCCACCGCAGTCCATTGCCTGCAGCACCAGCAACACACGCCGCCGGTTCTGGGCCACCTTCGCGGTCGCGAACAACTGTTCCTGCATCGTTTCGAGGCGAGCGCCGAGTCCCACCAACTCCTGCCGGGCCCAGCTCTTGCCGCCCTTCCTGCGGTGCGGGAACGCTGGTGTGCCGCCCGGATCGATCGATTCGAGGTTGACCGCGGTCCCCGGTGCCACGCGCAGCGCGTCGCGAACAGTCATGCTCCGATCATTGCGTACCGACGCGAGCGGCGCCGCCTGACCGGCTGACCCGGTGTCGGGCCGACGTGCCGACCTGCACCGGCACCGTCGCGGGACGGCCGCCGGCACGTCGCGCCGGTCGATGCACAGACGTCTGCACCGGTACGGCAACCGTCCGCCGTACGGGTCGAGGGTGGGCCACGGTCGCCAGCGCGGGCGCCGGTTTGCCGTACCCGCGAAGGAAGTTAGCGAGCGCACGCGGCCGAGTGGTCGTGATGAGATCGACCCCGGCGGCGGCCAGTTCGCACCAGAACGCCTCACGAACGCGCCACCCTCGCTCCGGTAGATCCGCGAAGTGGACCTGGCGGCCCTCGGCGTGGGCGGCGGCCACCAACCGATGCAAGGCGTTGCGCTCATCGGCCGGCATCTCGCGGCGACCGTCCCAGTCGAAACGTTGCGACCACGGTTCGCTGAGCAGCGGCGCGACCGTTGGTGGCGCGCCCCATGGCCCGAGATCGGCGAACGTGCCATCGGCGAACGTCCGCCGCTCGGCCGCGCCGGCCAGCGCGAGTCGTGGTACATGCTCGCCGGTCAGCAGTACGGTGACCGGACCCGTCCGCACCACGCCGTCGAGACATCGCGTGAAAACGTCGGGATGGCCGGCGAGCTGTATTTCGAGCCGCTCGTACGCGCGCTCGAGCCGCTGCGGATCGGGCTCGTCGATCGCGATGACGAGGCGAAACGGTGCTGGACTGTCGGCGTACACCCGACCGTCGAGGGTTGCGATCCGATCGGCCAGCGGTCGGAGGATCAGCCGCTCGAGCTCGGCACCGGGGTCGGTGAAGTCGCGCAGCCCGCCGACGAGCAGCCGGTCGGTGTCGTCCAGCCACACAACGATCTCCATGCCCGCGTAGCCCTGCCGCAGGCGGCGCGTCAGCGGATCACGGTCGGCGGCGTCGCGCGGTGCATAGGCTCCGGCTGTACACGGGTGCTCCCGTCGAGCCCGCGCGCTGACCAAGCCGGCTGCGACGCCACCAGCAACGACCACCACCCCACTGACCACCGCAGCCATCCAACCGCCCCTGTTCGTCCGGACGCCGTTCGTCGCCGGATG
>DASQPR010000202.1:0-5842 GCA_035643815.1 Micromonosporaceae bacterium
CTGCCTCGAAGACGCCCATCGGCGCGCCGGTGCCCTTCGACCAGGCCCGGTCGGTGTAGTCGGTCACGAACTCGACCGCATGATGCCGCTCGTACGGCCGGGGCACGGTCGTCCAGCGCTGGATGTCCGGATCTTGGCAAGCGCGGTACACCGCTTCGGCGTCGCCGGCCTGCCACGGGCGCAGTAGCAGTTCGTCGACGTTGATCTCGAACGGATCCATGCCGGCATGCTGCCGGATGTCCGGTGACAGCGGCCACCCGATTTGGCCGTTGCGATCTGAGGGCGCGGCAGCGGGCAAACCGGGCACCCGATGAGCCACGGCCACTCGATGTGGCCGCTCGCGATGTGGAGGTCGGGCAGCGCGCGTGAAACACTGGAAAACCGGCAGATTCACACGCGACCGACGCCCGATGTCCGTTTCATCACGATCGCCTGCGCTGTGGTCGCCACGGCTGACAGATACCGCCCCGCTCCGCCTACGATGGGTCGGCAGATAAATTGAGGGAGCGCATTTCCGTGGCCATGTTTGAGAAGCTTCTCCGCGCGGGCGAGGGGCGCCTGCTTCGCCGCCTCGAGGCGATCGCCAACGCGGTCAACTCGCTCGAGGAGCACTACGCCGACCTGAGCGATGACGAGCTGCGCGAGTGCACTGAGGATTACAAGCAGCGCTACGCCGATGGCGAGTCACTCGACGACCTGATGCCGGAGGCCTTCGCGACGGTCCGCGAGGCCGCAAAGCGCGTGCTCGACAAGCGGCCGTTCGACGTGCAGATCATGGGCGGCGCGGCGATGCATTTCGGCAACATCGCGGAGATGAAAACCGGTGAGGGCAAGACACTCGCCGGGACTCTGCCGGCCTACCTCAATGCCCTGTCGGGCAAGGGCGTGCACATCATCACCGTCAACGACTATCTCGCCCAGCGCGACGCCGAGTGGATGGGCCAGATCCACCGTTTCCTCGGACTGACCGTCAGCGTGATTCTGCCGAACGAGTTCGGCGGCCAGCACAAGACGGCGTACGCGGCCGACATCACGTACGGCACGAACAACGAGTTCGGGTTCGACTACCTGCGTGACAACATGGCGATGTCGGCCGAGGATCTCGTCCAGCGCGGACACCACTTCGCGATCGTCGACGAGGTCGACTCGATCCTCATCGACGAAGCTCGTACGCCATTGATCATCTCCGGGCCGGCCGAGCAGTCGGCCCGGTGGTACGTGGAGTTCGCCAAGATCGTGTCCCGCCTGGAAAAGGGCGAGTTGGAAAGCGGCGAGGGCGATTACGAGGTCGACCTGTCCAAGCGGACCGTTGCCATCACCGAGCGCGGCGTGGCCCGGGTCGAGGATCGTCTCGGTGTCGAGAACCTCTACGAGTCGGCCAACACCCCGCTGGTCGGTTACCTCAACAACGCGCTCAAGGCCAAGGAGCTCTACAAGCGCGACAAGGACTACATCGTCACCGAAGACGACGAGGTGCTGATCGTCGACGAGTTCACCGGCCGCATCCTGCACGGCCGGCGCTACAACGAGGGCATGCACCAGGCCATCGAGGCGAAGGAAGGCGTCGAGATCAAGCAGGAGAACCAGACGCTCGCCACGATCACGCTGCAGAACTACTTCCGCCTCTACGAGAAGCTCTCCGGCATGACCGGCACGGCGCAGACCGAGGCGGCCGAATTCAACAAGGTCTACAACGTCGGCGTCGTGACGATCCCGACGAACATGCCGATGATCCGGGCCGACCAGTCGGACGTGATCTACCGGACCGAGAAGGCGAAGTTCAACGCCGTCGTCGAAGACATCGCGGAACGGCACGCGATGGGCCAGCCCGTCCTCGTGGGTACGGTCTCGGTCGAGAACTCCGAGGTGCTGAGCCAGATGCTGCGGCGCCGGGGCATCGCCCACTCCGTACTCAACGCGAAATACCACGCCCGTGAGGCGGAGATCGTCGCACAGGCGGGCCGTAAAGGCGCCGTGACGGTCGCGACGAACATGGCCGGCCGGGGCACCGACATCGTGCTCGGCGGCAATCCCGAGTTCCTCGCCGCCGCTGAACTACGCCAGCGCGGCCTCGACCCGGAGGAGTCGCCGGAGGAGTATGCGGCGGCCTGGGACGACTCGCTCGAGCGGTGGACCAAGCTCTGCGACGACGAGGGTGAGGAGGTCGTCGACGCCGGCGGTCTCTACGTGCTCGGCACCGAGCGCCACGAATCGCGCCGCATCGACAACCAGCTGCGTGGTCGGTCCGGTCGCCAGGGTGACCCGGGCGAGTCGCGGTTCTACCTGTCGTTGCAGGACGAATTGATGCAGCGATTCCGGGCCGGGGCGGTGGAAGCCGTCATGGAGCGGTTGCGCATTCCGGACGACGTACCGATCGAGAACAAGATGGTGAGCCGCCAGATCAAGAGCGCGCAGACCCAGATCGAGGGCCAGAACGCCGAGATCCGCAAGAACGTGCTGAAGTACGACGAGGTGCTGAACCGTCAACGTACGGTCATCTACACCGAACGGAGCCGCGTGCTCGCCGGTGAGGACCTCTCCGGCCAGACCTCGAACATGCTCGACGATGTCATCAGCGCGTACGTCAAGGGCGCCACGGCCGAGGGGTACGCCGAGGACTGGGATCTCGAGCAGCTCTGGACGAGTCTCAAGCAGCTTTACCCGGTCGGCTTCACCATCGAGGACATCGAGGAAGAGGCCGGCGGCTCCCGCGACATGATCGACAGCGAGTTCCTTGAGGCCAAGCTGCTCGAGGATGCCCGGTCGGCGTACGCGGCCCGCGAGGAGGAACTGACACCGGACGCGATGCGCGAGTTCGAGCGCCTAGTGCTGCTGCAGGTGATCGACCGCAAGTGGCGTGAGCACCTCTATGAGATGGATTACCTCCAAGAGGGCATTGGCCTGCGCGCCCACGCGCAGCGCGACCCGCTGGTCGAATACCAGCGCGAGGGCTTCGACATGTTCTCCCAGATGCTCGACGGCATCAAGGAGGAGGTCGTCGGCTTCCTGTTCAACATGGAGGTGAAGGTCGAGGAGGCACCGCCAGCTCCGCCGATGATCGACACGCAGGCGGCCCGGCTGCTGCCCGAGGCGAAGCCGATCGCGATCTCGGCCAAGGGTCTGGGCGATTCGCGCCAGTCGCAGGCACTGTCGTATTCGTCGCCAACGATCGACGGTGCGGCGGGAAGCGGCGCGGTCGCCTTCGAGCAGGCACCGGCACTCGGTTTAGGGCGTTCGTCGACGCCGCCGGCCCGGCCCAGCGGACCACAATCGGCCCGCTCGGCCGGCGAAAAGATGCCCGCGCCCGGCCAGGTCGTTGGCTCCGGCGGTCCGTCACGCAACGCTCCCTGCCCATGCGGATCGGGCAAGAAGTACAAGCGGTGCCATGGCGCCCCGACGGGCGCGTAGGCCACCGATCCGCCGACGAAACAACATAGTGACAACGACTGTGGGCCACGGGCATGTCGCCTGCGGCCCACTTCGCTATTGAATCGCGAGTGATGCGAGCGCGTGCCCGGCCCGGAGCGCGCACCGCCTCATCCCGCGCGTTGTGCGCTCCGGGGGATCGGGATCAATCGTTGACAAACTGAATCACCTGAACTAAATGACCTGAACTAAATGACCTGGACAAGGGCGCATAACCACTGATCGCCGTGGCGCTCCAGCCGCAGCGCCATCGCGAGGCTTGACCCTGCGTAGGACAGCACAGCGACGATCTCAGCGACGCCATCACGAGGCTCGCTCAGACGGAGGCGCAACAGCCGGAACGGTTGAGCCGCACCGGGTGCGTTGCGGCGAACCGTTGACGGCGGCGCGACGTAGCGGACGACCCCAGCCGTGCTCGGCGAGGATTGTGCGGTCGCCAGCGCGCCGGCGTTACGTGGTCCGCTTACGTTTGGTTGGCCAGCACGACGACCGGCGGACCCGCCACTGGGGGCCAGTGTCAAGTCGGCGGCCTGGGCGAAGTGGCCGCGACCATTGCGCCGCCGGCTCAACTGGCTCACCACCGTGCTGAACTCGACCGGTCCGGCGAGAGTGCGCAGGTGACTGGCGGGGCGGAAGCCGTTGAGGACCTCCAGGCACATGCGAACGTAGCGCTGTGCGCTCGCGGCCACGGGCGGAACGACCCCGGCCGGGGCGACCCCTGGGGCACGCACGGCAGCGGTGGCGGGATCACGCTCAGGTCGGACACCGACCGGCGCGGCGGTCAGCCGGGCTGGCGCCGATGGGCCGGAGAAGCCCGGGTCGTATGGCGGCTCGCTTGCCGGTGGGCGGCGGAGCCGAACGGGCATCGTGGCTGGCTTGGCGTTGCTCATGGCCCGTCGATCTGGGCGTCCGATCCCCATCGGTGCGGCTTGGTCGGCTTCGGCTTCGGCGATGAGCGTCACGGTCACGACTGCTGCCCTCCGGTGTCTCACATTGATCTTGCGTTTGCTTTCGTTTGCCTCCAGATGGTTCTACAGCGTCCGACATCCTACGGTCAACCCTCGAAGGTCTTAGTTCTCCATGTCGTCATCGCGGGCAATGAGGGGATTGTCCTTGACCCAATCCGCCGTCTCGGAGTATTTCTGCTGGATATAGGCCTCAAGCCGGTCCCGCTCAACCCGCCACTGACCGCGTCCGCCGACCTTGATCGCTGGCAATTCACCACTTCGGACCATGTGGTAGACCTGCGACACGGTGACCGAAAGCTCCTCGGCGACGTCGGCGAGTTGGAGGAATCGAGCTGTCATTGCTTTAGTTTGCCATTGATTGCCTTTATTTGGCCCCCGCACGGCGGGCACGTCGCGCTGCGGTCACACTGGCATGGACGCGTTGACGGATGGCACGCATCGACCGGTGGCGTGTCAAGGCACGACGGCGTATCAAGGCACGGTGGCGGAACCGATCGGAGCAGATGTGCCAGTAAGTGAGGACATAACGCGCATCTACGTCCCGTCCACCCTGGTAGCGCTGTCGCCTCTGGGCAATCGGGGCGCGCTACTGGCCCCGGACCCCCGGGCCGGGCTCGCCGCGCACGCCGTGACTCCTCACCTGCGCGAGTGGTATGCGGAGGCGGACGAGGAGGAGCTGGAATACGTGGCATTCACTCGCGCGGCCCAGGACGCGTTGCAGCTCCTGCAGGCTGATCCGGGTGCACCGCGTCGTCGGGTTGTCATTTCGGCCGACGTCGTGGGCAGCACGCTCGCGAGCGCGTCATCGGATCTCGGTTCGAGCCTCGTACGACTCACGGTTCCGCTCGAGTTCCGCGCCATCGCGGCGATCCATGTTGACGGCGGTAGCGCCGAGGCCGACGTACGTGCGGCAGCCGAGGTCGTGCTAAATGCCGTGGCCGGTGATCCGGATGCGCAATTCATCGTCGACAGCGCCGAGGATCACGAACTCGAGTGGTACGACGTGACCGAAATCGATCAGCTACTGTCCGGACGCTGATGCGCCGTCGTCGGGTACGTCGTCGTCGGGCGACTCCCGTGGCGGCCTCGCCGTTGTCGTCGGAGCAGTGCGGCCGGCCGTGACCCGGCTGGCCGCTGGAGTGGCACGGCTCGGTCCGAGCGTCCGCCCGAATGCGATCAGCGCCGTCAGCGCGCCGATGAACATGACGAGCAGCCCGTGGATGACCCGGTTTCCGGCTAGCAGGTCGATGACCGTACGGTCGTCGGCGCTGATCGCCCGGGCCACGTGGAGCAGACCGCCGCCGCCGACATGGGTCAGGACCTCGGTGGCGAGCAGCATTATGCCGGTCGCGCCGCCGGCCACCAGATAGGCCGGGAAGCGCACGCCGCCGCCCCGCCGTCGCAAATACCAGTAGGCCACGAGCCCGGCGACGAGCCCGGCGACCACC